>JAEYAR010000027.1 GCA_023404715.1 Bacillota bacterium
GACTCTGACTCGTATTGTCTAGGTTCGAATCCTAGTTCCCCAGCCATTATGGCTCCATGGTCAAGCGGTTAAGACGTCGCCCTCTCAAGGCGAAATCAGGGGTTCGATTCCCCTTGGAGCTACCAAACTGAAGTCAACCTTAAAAAGCAAAGAAGATGCCCTTTAGCAGGGCGTTTTCTTTGCTTTTGTTTGCCCTATTGGCTACTTCGGCCATGAGCTTCGCGCATGCGGACGAGCAGCAAAACCAAATGTTCGCTCGTATGGCTTTGCTGTAAGCGCGCTTTTTTGCATACGCAGACATTGCGGATCTCGGTGATTTAAGCTAAAATAAAAGCGGGTCTAAACGCTTAAGCATTTTTATAGCCCGAGCGCTTAATCGAACGAACGCGAACGACAGGAGGAGTATGCGATGCAGGTTTCAGATGGCATGAACTACGCGCCCCAGGGAAAGCCCTCGCCCGTAGTGGGGCCGGGGGAATTCGTCTTTTCCGCCGTACGGCTGGACCATGGACACATATACGGCATGTGCAACGGCCTGACGGAGGCAGGCGGCACGCTAAAATACGTCTACGATCCCGACCCTGGGAAGGTGGAGGCCTTTTTGAAGGCCTTTCCGCAGGCCAAAGCCGCTCGTTGTGAAGCGGAGGCCCTAGAGGATGCGGATACGCACCTGATCGCCGGCGCCGCCGTGACGAGCGAACGCTGCGCGTTGGGCCTTCGCGCCATGGCGGCGGGCAAGGATTACTTTACCGACAAGGCGCCGTTTACCACCCTGGCGCAGCTTGACAGCGCCAAGGCGAAGGTGCGGGAAACGGGTAGAAAGTACATGGTATACTACTCCGAGCGCCTGCACGTGGAGGGCGCGGTTTTGGCCGGCTATATGATCGAGCAAGGGGAGATCGGGGATGTCGTTTCCGTATCAGGGTTTGGCCCGCATCGATTGAGCGCGGCTTCGCGGCCGGCATGGTTCTTTGAAAAGGAAAAATACGGCGGCATCCTGTGCGATATCGGCAGCCACCAGATCGAGCAGTACTTGTATTTCGCTGGGGAAGAGGACGCGCAGGTCGTGCACAGCCGCATCGGCAATTACGCGCATCCGGCGTATCCAGAGCTGGACGACTTTGGCGATTGCGCTATCACGGGCGCGAAGGGCACGACGAACTATTTTCGGGTGGACTGGTTCACGCCGGACGGGCTGCGCACCTGGGGCGACGGCCGCACGTTGATCCTGGGGACGAAGGGCTATATCGAGATCCGCAAGTACATCAACATCGCGGACGAAAAGCTGGGCGGCAATCATGTCTTCCTGGTCAACGGACAAGGCGAGAAGTACGTGGACGCCTCCGGCGCGACGGGCTATCCCTTCTTCGGGGGGCTGATTTTGGATTGCCTCAACCGTACGGAGAACGCCATGGCCCAGGCGCATGCGTTCAAGGCAGCCGAGCTGTGCCTAAAGGCGCAGGCACAGGCTGTGACGGTGAAATAGCCCAATAATTACATCGATTGAAAACGCCTTGACACGTTCGTGCCGGGGCGTTTATACTGGTGCAAAAAGCGGAGGGGGGCGGCGAAGTGGACGGCAAGATTTTGCTGGTCGACGACGAGCGCGATATCGTCGATCTGATGGAAGATGCGCTGCGCAGGGATGGATTCACCCGCATTCGCAGGGCCTATACCGGTGCGGAGGCGGTTTCTCTATGCCGCGCATTTGAACCGGACGTCATGGTGCTGGACGTCATGCTGCCCGATATCGACGGACTCGAAGTGTGCAGGCAGGTGCGCGCCTTTTCCTACTGCTCGATCCTGTTCCTATCGGCCCGAAGCGACGATGTGGATAAGATCCTGGGGCTCTCTTGCGGAGGCGACGATTACATTGCCAAACCCTTCAGCCCGCGCGAAACCGTCTATCGTATCAAAGCGCAGCTCCGCAGGCAGCAGTATCCGGCGCGGCCAGCGGGCGCGACACTGTCCGCAGGGCCGATCGCCGTCGATCTGGAGGGGAGCAGGGCTTATAAAGATGGCGTGGAACTACGCCTGACGGGGCGCGAGTTCTTGCTGCTCGCCTATATGGTCGAGCATGCGGATAAGATCATCAGTAAAGAGCGCCTCTATGAAAGGGTTTGGGGCGCGTACAGCGGCGTGTGCGACAACACCATCATGGTACACATCCGCCACATCCGCGAAAAAATCGAGGCGGATCCCTCCGATCCCAAACAGCTTATCACGGTGAAGGGCTTGGGGTATAAGCTGCGAAAAGAGCTGGTGAAATGAAAAAACCGGGGCTTCATGCCGTAATGCAGGTATATCTGACGGTTTTGTGCGGCCTGATCGTCTTGGCAGGGCTCGCCGCGGGCATCGCGGCATCGCTGCTCACCGTGCGTAGACCCGACGGCAGCGTCGTCAAAAGCGATTGGCCTAAGGTATTTACAGAGCGCTTTTCCGGCTACATCGAGTGCGCGCAGGGAACGGCGCGCGTCGCCCCGCGGGGGCTTGGGCTGCTAGAACAATACGGTATGGGGATACAGATTCTGGATGAGAACGGAACGCAGGTCTTTCAATTTCACGCGCCGGAAGGGAGGCCGGAGGCCTATACCGGCGCACAGCTGCTACGCCTGACAGTCGGCGGGGACGAGCAAGGCGCTGCGCTGGCAGGGACCCTCGAACACGCGGATTCCGAATACATTTACATCCTCTACTTCCCCTTTCCTCTTTCCAAGGTGACGATGTACCTGAACGCAGAGGCGTTCCGGGATGGAAAATCCGTCGCGCTCGTGCTCATCGCCGCGGCCGGCATCGCCGTCGCCGTCTGGGGAATCGGCTACGGCTATTGGATGACGCGTGCTCTGCGGCGCATGTCCGCCTCCATCTGCGCGGTGGCCGCGCGCAGTTATCGCCCGGAGCCTGCGGAAGGGATGTTTGCGGACGTTTACGCGAGCCTGACGCTGCTAGACGCCGAAATGAAGGAAAGCGACGCCCAGCGCGAGCAGACCGAGCGGATGCGCGAGGAGTGGATCACGAACATAACGCACGACCTGCGGACGCCGCTCTCGACGATCAAGGGATACGCAGAACTGCTTGCCGACGGCGCTTCGACGCAAGAGACGGAACGTTACGCGGGCGTCATGTGCAGGAATGCGTCGCATATGGAGGCGTTGATCGACGATCTGAAGCTGACCTATCAGCTCAAAAACGGCATGCTTCCATGCGACAGGCGTACGCGCGATCTGGTCCGTTTCACGCGTGACTTGATCATCGACCTAATGAACCATCCGGATTATCAGGATAGGCCCATCGATTTTGAAAGCGAGCCTATGCAAATCGATTTTGCTTTTGATGGAACACTGCTGACGCGTGCGATCAGCAATTTGGTCGTAAACGCCTTTGTGCATGGGGAGCGCGATACGCAGGTCGCGGTGCGCGTAGTTGAACGGGCGGAATGCATCGAAATCACCATATCGGACGACGGCCGGGGCATGGACGCCGAGGCGATGCGTAGGCTATTCGAGCGGTATTACCGCGGCGCAGATACGGCCAAGGCTCCGTCGGGCACAGGCCTGGGGCTGGCGATCGCCAAGCAAATCGTCGAGCTGCACGGGGGCGACCTATCGGCTCAAAGCGAGCCGGGTAGAGGGACGGCCTTTTGCATCCGCTTTATGAAAGTTAAGGATCATTAAGGTTGGCTGAAAACGGGGTTAAGGTTGGCGGCTTATCATGAAGATGGCCGCCGACCTTATTTTTATGCCCGTCGTCTTTGGAGAGGGGTTAAAGGCGAGCTGCGGCCGGAAAGGAGGAAAGGCTGATGCGGAGGATTCGGACCGTCACGGTGGCGGTCTCGGCAACGCTGCTGTTTGCGCTCGCCGGCACGGCGCTCGTGCTGCGCCCTCGTCCGCTTGCGATTGCGCCCATTTATCTAAAGGACGCGTCGGACGGCACGTACGTCGGGGTTTGCCAAAACAAGATCTTGTTTGCGGTCGTCAGCGTACAGGTACGAGACCGCGCGATTGCAGCCATCGACGTATTGGCGCATAAGGAATCGTATATGGACAGGGCGCGCGAGGTCGCTCAGGAGGTGGTTTCGAGCCAATCCCTACAGGTGGACGGCGTCGCCGGCGCAACGCTGACCCGGGATACAGTGCTCAAAGCGATTGAAAATGCGCTGGCATACGCCCACGGAACGCCAGCGATGAAAGGCAGGGATTGATATGAACATTTTATTCAAATATATTCGAAGCAATGTGAAGGCCCGAAAACTGCGTAGCCTGGTCATGCTGCTTTCGATCGTCCTCTCTACGACGCTGCTCTTCGTATCCCTGTCCATCGGCGAAAGCTACGCAAGCGCGCAGCGCAAGATGGCACGGGGCATGGCGGGCAGCGCTTCCCTGGCGGTGACCCGCAGCGGGGGCGCGCCTTTGGAATCTGGCTTGCTCGCGCGATCGCCACATGTCGCGCATGCGGCCGGTATCGTACAAACTTTGGGACTCTATAAGGAAGACGGCTATTACGAGAATTTCGATGTCGTCGCCGCGGATATGGACGGGCTAAAAGACATCAACGAGCCGCGCATTCTGAGCGGAACGACCGGCGGTTTTGAAGGCGACCGGATCGTGCTGCCGGAGCGTTTTACGACTAAATTTGGCGTTGGCGTCGGGGATACGCTGACGCTGTTCATCGGCGGAGAACCCCACGACTTCGAGATCGCCGCGATCGCCGCAAACGATACGGCGTTCTTACGGCATACGCGGGGCACCACGGCGCTCGTGCCGCGCCAAACGCTATGCGCCATCCTGGGGATCGACGAGGCCTACACGCAACTCCTGGTCGAACCGGTAGGCGATATCGATACGGCGCAGGCGGCGTTGCAGGCTGAGCTGCCCGCCGGGTATGAGGTGCGCCGCGTCGTAAACGAGGCGCAGGTAGAGGCGGGCGCACGGCAGAAATCCATGCCCTTTTATCTGATCTGCTTTTTTTCCCTGACGCTGAGCGTGTTCATCATCTATAGTAGCTACAACGTCATCACGGTGGAGCGGTTGCCTGTGATCGGCACATTCCGCAGCATCGGCGCGACGCAGCGGGACGTAGGCGGCATCTTATTGCTTGAAAGCCTCGTATATGGCATCGGCGGGGCGGCGCTCGGCCTTCAAGCCGGCTTGATCGCCCTGCAAATATTGGTAAAGGGGTTGGGCGGCGCCCTCGCGCAAGGGGTCGAGATCCCCGTAGTTGTCTCCCCGCTCAGCGCGCTGCTCGCGTGCGGCGTCGCCGCGGGCGTATCGGTGTCGAGCGCATGGATTCCGATCAGGCGGGCCAGCCGTCTGCCGGTCAAGGATGTGGTGCTCGGCCATGTGGAAGAGCCTGCGCTCTCGGACGCGAGGCGGTTTGCGGCCGGCGCGCTGTGCCTCGTGTTAGCGGCTGTATTGCCGGCGTTTGGCAAGCGGGCGGGCGATCCGTTGCTGGCGGCGGCAGGCGGGCTTTCCCTTCTCGGCTTGATCGCGGGAACCCTCCTCATGATCCCCGCGGTGACACAAGGCGCGTCCCGCGTGCTGGAGCGCCTTTACGGGGCGCTTTCAAACGAAGGCAGGCTGGCGGCGCGCAACCTGCGGGACAATAAGAGCGTATGCCAGAATATTACGCTGTTGTTCATCAGCGTTTCCGCTGTCATCGCTATCACGGTCGTCGGCAGTTTCGTACAGACCTACATCGGCGACGTGTTCCGCGGCGCCAAGCTGGATGGCTTTACGGATGCGACCCTGCCGCCGGCGCTCGTGGAGGAAATCAAGGCGCTCGACGGCATCGACGAGGTGCTGCCGGTACAGGTGCTATACGATCACGTGCGGATGAACGATGCCCCGCTCGCGCGCGTGGAGGGGACGGACGATATCGCCCTCTACGCCGAAATGTTCGCCATGACCTACGAACGCGGGTCAGACCGCACGCGGATCGAGGACATGTTTGCCGCCGGCCGCGGCGTCCTGTTATCGGCCAAACGTATGAAGGCGGCCGGGGTAAAGCCCGGCGATACGGTGACGCTCAGCGCGCAAGGGGGATCCTTTCCCTACACCGTGCTAGGCATCTTCAAGGTTCGCTCCACGGATGCCGATGCGATCATCTCCTCCGCCTGTGCAAAGGAAGATATGGGCGCGCGCAACTACGGCATCGTCGCCTACACAGCCCCCAACCCGGATGCCGTCATGGCCCAGATCCGCGACTTGTTCGCAGACAGAAGCCATTGGAGCCGAACGGTAGCGGAGTTTAACCAGGACGCCTTGGGGACCGTGAACGCATTTCTTGCGCCTATGCGGAATCTGACGGGGTTTATCCTCGCGTTGGCAGCCGTTGGAATCATGAACAACCTGTTGATCAACCACATACAACGGCGGCGGATGACTGCAATGTATCGATCGGTGGGCATGAGCGGGCGGCAAGGCGCCAAGATCATTTTGATAGAGGGTTTCTCCACGGGCCTGATCGGCGCGTTGATCGCCATGGGGATATCCTGGCTGGAGATACAGACGATATTTCTCGTCGCCGGGCCGAGAATCTCCGTCCAGCCGGAGCTGGAGACCGGGGCGTTCCTGTGGGCCGGGGCCTTGGGCGTAATCATTACGCTGCTCGGTGCCCTCGCGCCCATCGCGCGCGGGCGCGGCCTCAGGCTCGTGGACGAGATTCAATTTGAATAGGAAAGCCTGAAGGAGGATTTACATGAAGCGCTGTTTGATTGAAGCAAGGCATATTACAAAGGATTACCCGATGGGTAATTCGGTCTCGCACGTCCTGAAGGACATATCGGTAAATGTGGCGCAGGGGGAATTTGCCGCCATCATGGGGCCGTCCGGCTCCGGGAAGAGCACGCTCCTTTACATTCTGGGCGGCCTAGATGAGCCGACGCAGGGACGCGTGCTGCTCG
Organism: Bacillota bacterium; assembly: GCA_023404715.1. GTDB lineage: Bacteria > Bacillota > Clostridia > Christensenellales > Aristaeellaceae > Beduinella. The sequence goes on from JAEYAR010000027.1 coordinate 6,902, forward strand.
GTGGGCAGGATATCGTAAAGCTCGACGACGAGAAAAAGAGCATCATGCGCCGGCGGTATATCGGGTTCGTCTTTCAGTTTTACAACCTGATCCCCAACCTGAGCGTTGAGGAAAACATTCTCTTGCCTGTGCTTCTGGACGGCAAAGACGTCCGTACGTATGCGCAGCGGCTGGAGGCTATCGTGCACATCGTCGGCTTATCCGAAAAGCGCAGGCATACGCCCCGGGAGCTGTCGGGCGGCCAGCAACAGCGCGTGGCGATCGCCCGCGCGCTGATCCATGATCCGCAGATCCTCTTCGCGGACGAGCCGACCGGAAATCTGGACAGCAAGACGGGCGGCGAAATCCTCGATTTGCTACAAGCGATACATCAGGAGCGCGGGATGACGATCGCAATGGTTACGCATGCCAAGGAGGCTGCGGCGTATGCAGAGCGCGTCATCTGGGTGCAGGACGGACAAGTCGTACAGGAGGAGGGTTCGCCGTGCGCCAAAGCGTAATCGCGTCGCTGCTATGCTTTTGCCTGATCCATCCCTTCGCCTTTGCCGGGGGCGCGAGGGCGGCGGAGAAGGACTCTATCGAGGACCTGCTGCCCGTTGTGACGTTCTTATATCGCGACGGGGAGCAGACCGTATGGGAGCAAACCCTGCTCATCGTGGTCCATCAATCGACGGGCAAGGCGATGAAAGCTACCCTACCTGCCGGGTTGCTCCCGGCCGGGGCGTTTGATCCGCAGACACCCCAAAGCATGGAAGATATGGTAAAGGAAATAGGCGAGAAGATCGGTTTTCCGCAAGCATACTACGCCTGCCTCAGACTGGATGCGCTGGCGGATTTGGAGGCGGAATCCGCTAGGCAAAAGGACGCATGGGCGTTGATACGCCTCGGCCTTTCCCTGCTGGGCGCGGTGGATACCAACCTATCGCTCGGGAAAACCGTCTCGGTTTTTCGACGCGCCTTTGCGCAGGGGGATACGGGGATTGAGCTGTCGTTTCCGGAGCTCTGCGGCGCTGGGGAGGAAGGATTGCATAGCGCCGATTGGGAGGCGATCCGCAGCGCATTATCGCAGGCGGCGGAACAATTGCTGTAGCGGAAATAAACGGATACGATTCCTCGTTCGCTGTGATATAATAAAAGCGGCTGTGCGCCGGTGGCGTGCGGGCGGTCGATGGACGAATCATGGCGGAAGGATAATGTGTATGGAGCATTGGAGCGAGGCTATCCCCTTTTGGAAGGAATTGACTCATGCGCAGCAATCTGCTTTATCTGCAGCGGCCCGTGAAAGGGATGTACCTAAAGGGACGCTGTTGCATGGCGGCTCGCAGGACTGCGTAGGCCTTCTGGTGGTCAGGCGAGGACGGTTGCGCGCCTACACGCTATCGGACGAAGGGAAGGAGCTGACGCTTTATCGCTTGCAGGCGGGGGAAATCTGTTTGTTTTCCGCCGCCTGCATCTTCGGCGTCGTCGAACTCGAAGTGCTCGTCGAGGCGGAGGAGGATACGGCGACGCTGCATATTCCGCCTGACGTCTATCAGAATTTGATGGAGACGTCGATTGCCGCGGCGAACTATACCAACAGGCTGATGGCCGGACGTTTTTCCGATGTGATGTGGCTGATGGATCAGGTGCTAAACAAAAAGCTGGATGCGCGTCTGGCGGCTCTTTTGCTGGAGGAACGCGACCTTCGCCATAGCGACGCGCTCAGCATTACGCATGAGCAGCTTGGCAACCACTTGGGGAGCGTGCGAGAGGTCATAACGCGAATGCTGAAGCATTTTCAGGGCGAAGGCTGGGTCTCGTTGCGCCGCGGTTGCATTCATCTGACCGATTTGCGCGCCCTGCGCGCCCTGGCCGCTGCGAGCATAAGGGCCTAAATGTAGCAAAGTCACGGTAATCGCGGGCTTTTTCGGGTATCCTGATCTCATCCAAGTGAAGGGGTGGCAAAAATGAAAGTGCTCATTATCGGCGGCGTTGCCGGCGGGGCGACAGCCGCGGCAAGGCTGCGCAGGCTGGACGAAAACGCGCAGATCATCGTGATCGAGCGCAGCGGCTATATCTCCTATGCCAATTGCGGGCTGCCGTATTATCTCGGCGGCGTGATCGAGGACCGTGAAGCGCTGACGCTGCAGACGCCGGAAAGCTTCTGGCGCCGTTTCCGCATCGAAGCGCGCGTTCGAAACGAGGCGCTATCGATCGACCCACGGGCCAAGACCGTGCGTATCAGGCGCCTGGAGGACGGCGCGGAGTATACGGAGACATACGACAAGCTCATCCTTTCGCCCGGCGCGATGGCGGTTCGCCCGCCTTTCCCCGGCGCAGACCACGAGCGTATCGTGACGCTTCGCACGGTGGAGGATGCGCTGCGGATTCGTTCGCTCATGGAGCGTATATCCCCTAAGCGGGCGGTGGTGATCGGCGGCGGCTTCATCGGGCTGGAAGCTGCTGAGAACCTCATGCATGCAGGGGTGGAGACCCTGCTCATCGAGCGGGACGCACAGGTGATCGCGCCGCTCGATTACGACATGGCCTGTCAGGTGCATGCCTATCTGCGAGGCAAGGGGTTGGATCTACGTCTGGGCGCCTCTGTGGGTGGGTTCGCCCCTGCACAGGCGGGGCGGGTCAGCGTCCTCGTACAGGATCAAGAGCCGGTCCTGGCTGACCTCGTTGTAATGGCCGTCGGCGTAGCGCCGGATACACGGCTGGCAAAGGAGGCGGGGCTGGCGCTGGGCGTCAAGGACGCCATTGTGGTCGACGAACGAATGCAAACCTCTGATCGGGATATCTACGCGGTGGGGGATGCGGTGGAGGTCCGGCACTATGTGAGCGCAGAGAAGACGCTCCTATCGCTTGCCGGGCCCGCCAACAAGCAGGGACGCATCGCCGCAGATAACCTATGCGGTCTGAGCAGCCGCTTCGACGGTTCACAGGGCTCCTCGATCGTCAAGATCTTTGACATGACGGTGGCCTCTACCGGTCTCAATGAAAAGGCCGCGCGGCGCGCGGGGCTTCGCTGCGACGCGGCCGTCACGCTATCGCCCTCTCACGCCACGTATTACCCGGGCTTTAGCAGCATGACGGTCAAGACGATGTTCGAGCCGGAGAGCGGTAAAATCCTCGGCGCGCAAATCGTAGGCTTTGACGGCGTAGATAAACGCATCGATGTGCTCTCTACGGCCATCCGCGCGCGCATGACCGGCGCAGACCTCGCTGAGCTGGACTTGGCTTACGCGCCGCCCTATTCCTCGGCCAAGGACCCGGTCAACATGGCGGGTTTTATGATCGAAAATCTGCGCGCGGGGTTGGTATCCCAATACCACTGGCACGAGATCGCCGCGCTCGCCGGAAGTCCGAATGCCCTTATGCTCGATACGCGTACCCCTGCGGAATATGCCCGGGGGCATATCCCGGGCGCGCGCAACATTCCGCTAGACGAATTGAGAGATCGATTGGGCGAGCTGGACAGGGCGAAAACGCTTTACGTCAACTGCCAGAGCGGTCTTCGCAGCTATATCGCCTGCAGGATCCTTATGCAGCACGGTTTTGCCTGCCACAACCTATCCGGCGGATATGGCTTCTATGAATACATCGCAGGCAATGCGCGGTTTAACGAAGCCCCTTCGCAGCCCTGCGGTATCAAGCAAAAAGACGGGAGGAATGCCTGTGGCGAATAAGATCGCCAGCGTCGACCACCGGCTTTGCGTGGCCTGCGGCTGCTGCGCGAAGCACTGCCCGCTCGGCGCGGTGCGCATCGACGGCGGCCGATATGCCCAAATCGACCCCAAGCTTTGTGTGGGTTGCGGCCGCTGTGCGCGGTCATGCCCGGCGGATATCATCACCCTCGTTGAGCGGGAGGCGGCGTCATGAAGCAAAAGAAGAACTGGTACGATTTCCTCTGGATCTTTTCTGCAATTTACCTTCTTCTCGGGTTTGTGAATATCCTGTTTGCGTGGCTGGGGCTGCTGTGCTTCCTGATCCCGCTATTGCTATCCGTATTTGGCGGCGGCAAAATTTACTGTAACCGTTACTGCGGCAGAGGCCAGCTGCTTGAGTTGTTGGGCGAGCGTTTGAAAGCGTCCCGCCGTCTGCCGGTGCCGCGTTGGTTAAAGTCCCCTTGGTTTCGGTACGGATTTCTGGCTTTCTTCCTCCTCATGTTCGGCAACATGCTGCTGGTGACCTACCTGGTCTTATCGGGGGCGCAAGATATGCGTCCGGTTGTGACGCTTATCTGGACGTTCCGTCTGCCTTGGAACTGGGCATACCACGGTACGGTTATAGCTCCCTGGCTCGCACAGTTTGCCTTTGGCTTTTACAGCTTGATGTTGACGTCGACGATCTTGGGCCTCGTGACGATGGCGCTGTTTCGGCCCCGCACGTGGTGCGTCTATTGCCCGATGGGCACCATGACCCAACTCATCAGCAAGGCCAAGCCGGGCGCGAGGCGCGATTTGAGCGCAGGCGTGGCAATGAAGCATTGAAAGCCGAGATACAGCGGAAGCGTTATGAAAGGAACCCCGCTCGAAAGGCCATTTCGGCCTGCCGGGCGGGGTTCTTTGCAACCGGGTATCATCGAGGTACGCGAATCTCCGCGGCCAACTCGTTCCTGATAGCGCACCTTTTGCAGCGCCTGCTTGGCGCTGAGGCGTTCGTGGGAGACGGCGAGGTCGTGCCCAAACTGTCGATGGTCGCCAGGTTCGGCGAGGGAGAGGGCGCGTTCAAACATTACGAGACGGAGGATTTTAAGGCCTTCTGCGCGTACTGTACGGAGCCACCCGGCAGGTAGCTTGCCTCATACCAGCGATGCGTTATCTAGGCGGACGCGATACGAACGACAAGGAAGGCCTGCGGGCTTCTATAAGCGATTGAATTGTGCACAAGGCGGTTGGAAAATGCTTGTGAAAAGGGGAGGGGTAGGATGAAAAATCCTCCTTCCTGACCAAATAAAACCGCGCTATAATAGGCATGTGGATGAAAGATCCCCCCGATCGGGGTTCGTAAAGAGGAGGACGCTTCATGATCAAGACGCAGAGGGGGAGGCCGCCTGTACGCACGCAGAGCCTCGTAAACAAGATCCCCAATCGTGCGTGGCTGCTTCTGTCGCTCGCGGCGGCGATGGCGGTATGGACGCTGCTGTCGGTGCTGCCGTCGACGGCAAGGTGCTTTCCCAACGCCGTGAAGACGTTCTCGTACATTCCGATCATGATCGAGCGGGGCGTGCTCTTCAAGGACATCGCCTCCAGCCTGATATCCGTCTTCTGGGGTTTCCTGTTTGGTTTCCTGTTGGCGCTGCCCATCGCCATCCTGATGGCCTGGTACCGCCCGGTTCGCAATATCATCGAGCCCTGGATTCAGTTCGTGCGCAATATCCCGCCGCTGGCCTACGTGCCGCTGGTGGTCATTCTGGCGGGCGTAGGGCGCAAGCCGCAGATCATCGTCATCACCATCGCGACGTTTCTGACGATGTGCATCACGATCTATCAGGGCGTGGTCAACATCGACGAGACGCTTATCAAGGCGGCGCGCGTGCTCGGCGCGACGGATAAGGACATCTTTATCCGGGTGATCGCCCCGGCTACGCTGCCCTTCATCCTCACCGCCGTCCGCCTGGGGGCGTCGGTCGCCCTGACCACGATCATCGCCGCGGAGTCTACGGGCGCGTTTGCGGGCCTGGGCATGCGCATCCGCTCGCTGAACAACAACTTTGAGACGACGCCGATGCTGCTCTACATCATCATCATCGGCATCATCGGCATCACGATCGAGAAGGTCATCAAGACGCTGGAGAGGAGGCTGACGGGATGGCAGGAGAAGCGGGAAGTGTAAAGGTCCGGATTGATAACGTCAGCAAGGTGTACGAGGGCCGTAACGGGCGTATGGAGGCCCTGCAAAACGTCAGCCTCGACATCCTGGAAAACGAGTTTGTCTGCGTAGTGGGGCCTTCTGGCTGCGGCAAATCGACGCTGCTCAACATCATCGCCGGTCTGCAAAGCGCGACGGGCGGGCATATCTACTGCAACGGCAACGAGGTGACCGGCACGGGCACCGAGCGCGGCGTGGTCTTTCAGCAATACGCGCTCTTTCCGTGGCTGACGGTGCTCAAGAACGTGGTGTTTGCGCTCGAAATGCGGGGCGTCAAAGGCCGGGCCGCGCAGGAAGAGGCCATGCGTTACCTGCGGATGGTCGATCTGGAGAACTTCGCCAACCACTACCCTAAGGAGCTTTCCGGCGGCATGAAGCAGCGCGTGGCCATCGCCAGGGCGTACGCGGCGGCCCCGCAGGTGCTGCTGATGGATGAGCCCTTCGGCGCCCTGGACGCGCAGACGCGCACGCAATTGCAGACGGAGCTGCTGGAGACCTGGGAAAAGGAGAAGAAGACCTGCTTTTTCATTACGCACGACGTCGACGAGGCGATTTTGCTCGCCCAGCGGGTCGTGATCATGAGCGCGCGGCCCGGCCGCATCCGCGAGATCGTGCAGATCGACATCCCTTACCCGCGCGGGCAGGAGACGAAGATGACGAAGGCGTTTATGGAGCTGAAGAACCACATCTGGTCCATCGTCTACCAGGAATATCTGGAGGTCCGCAAGTAAACCCGTATTCGATGCCGTCCGGCACTGAATAGACGACCCATTATGTTATAGGAGGGAACCCCATGAAAAAGTTTCTCGTCGTTTTGCTGGCCCTGATCCTCACATGCACGCTCGCAGGCGCCGCCATGGCGGAGACCATCAAGGTCGCGTACATGCCGAACCTGGGCAGCCTCTGGGCGATCGTACCGGCCATCGAGTCCGGCGCGTTTGAGCAGGAAGGCCTCGACGTACAGCTCGTCGAGTTTGCCGACGGCCCGACCATCATCGCCGCGATGGAGTCCGGCTCCATCGACGTGGGCTACATCGGCTCCGGCGCGCACAAGCTGTGCATTCAGGGCCGCGCGAAGATCTTTGCCTTTTCCCACATGGGCAACGGTGACGCGGTGATCGGCCTAAAGGATAAAGGCGTTACGAAGCCGGAGGATCTCAAGGGCAAGACGGTCGGCTATGCCTCCGGCACGTCCTCCGAGACGATCCTGCGCTACACGTTGGAAGCCGCCGGGCTGGCCTGGGAGGACATCACGGCGGTCGAAATGGACGCCTCCGCGATCGTGACGGCGACGATCTCCGGTTCGATCGACGCCTGCGCCTGCTGGTCCCCCTCCAGCTTCACGATTCTCGAGCAGCTCGGCGACAACGCGGTGATCATGACGGACAACGTCACGTTTGCCGATCAGGCGGCCTCCCTGTCTTCCTGGATCGTGATGAGCAATTATTACGACAAGAACGCCGAGCGGGTGGAGCGCATCACCCGTGCGCTGTTTAAGGGCATGGACGCGGCGGTCGCGGATAAGGAGCAGGCCTGCAAATGGGTGGCGAGCCAGCTTGCCTCCGATTACGACACCATCTGGCAGCAGCGCGGCGACTTCGAATGGCTGACCAGCGAAGAGGTTCTGTCCCTGGTCGCAGACGGCACCATCGAATCCTACTACAAGTCCCAGCAGAACGGATTCATCTCCTCCGGTGCGGTCGAGGCCGAGGTGCCGGTGAGCGATTACGTGCTGCTGGAGAACATGACGAAGGCGGCGAAGTAAGTTTCACCCGCCCGGCAGGATTGGGAGTCCCTTATCGCGAAAGGGTTCCCAATCCTTTTCACTGCGCAGGAAAACAGGCAGCGCGCGCCGGCGGCTGCCGCGGAGGGCGGATAAGAGATGCTTTTGGCTTTGATCGCGCTGTTTACGATGGCGTCCGTGGTGCTGTTCTTTTTTAACCGCAACAAGCGGTATCTCTTCATGTTTTTATCCTGCCTGGCGCTGGCTGATTACTTATTTTGGGTGATCGTCTATATCGCCAAGAAGGGCGGCATCACCTCCGAGGTCAGCACCCTCTTGTATCTGCATCCCGCGGTGCGCGTTCGCCTGCAGTACCTGCTGATCACGCTGCGGCAGATGAGCCTGGGCGCCTCGCTGGGGCGGCATCTCTTCCCGGCGCTGCTGTTTAACCTGGCGCTGGAGATATCCTCCTTTTTGTCCGCAAGAGAGAAGCGTATTTGCCGCGCGGCCTCCTTCGCGCTGCCGGCGGCGCTGATCGTCTGCTATCTGCCGCAGGTGTTTGAGCGCCTGATCGCCAGCGACCTGATGCGCTCTGTATTGGTGCGCGGTTCCTACGCATATGCGATCGGGGCGACGGCGCTTTCGTGCCTGATGCTAGCGGTCGAATACGTGCGCATCCGCCAACGGTTCTTTAAGCGCCGGTTTTTAGAGAAATACGCCGTGCTCTTCGCGCTGGCCCTGCTGTACACCCTCTATTGCCGGCAAGACCCGGGGCAGATGTATCTGTTTTACAGGGATAGCAATATGTTCGCCTTGGGGCTGGCGTATTTGGGCCCTTCGATGAGCGCGCCGATGCAGCTGGCGACGCTACTGCTGACGCTGGTATCCGGCTGCTTCAGCTTCTGGTTCCTCTCGCAGCTGGCCGCATCCAATATCGCCGAGTCGCGCCAGCGGCACGAGATGAACAGAAAATCCGAAATCGCCCGCGTCGGCGGCAATATCTTCGTGCACAGCATCAAAAACCAGCTGCTGGCTGCGATGGTATACGACAAGCGGATCAATCAGGAGCTGCGCTGTGCGCAGCCGGATATCGAAAATCTGATCCGCCAGGCGGAGGCGCTGCACCGCGTCAACGAAAGCATGATGGGCCACATCAACGCGCTCTACCGCAACATCAACGCGAAGACGGTGCGGCTGGAGCCGGTGCGCATCGACGGCTTTCTGGAGGGGCTGCAGGCGCAGTTTGCCGCCAAGTGCCCGGGCGCGAAGCTGGAGCTGAGCGTGCTATGCGGCCCCTGCACGGTGCGCATGGACAGAGAAAGCCTGACCGAGGCGGCGCTCAACCTTTTACAAAACGCCTGGGAAGCGAATCGGGAGGCCGGGCGCGCCGGCGCGCCCGTGCAGCTGGAGTGTTCCTACCATCAGCAAAATCTGCTCCTTCGCGTGACGGACCGCGGCGCGGGGATGTCCAAGAGCACCGTGCGGCGCCTGTTCGAGCCGTTTTTCACCGAGAAAAACGCCAACACCAATTGGGGGATGGGCCTGTATTACGTGCGCAAGGTCGCGCGCAGCCACCGTGGCTCCGTGTACGTGGAGAGCGAGCCGGGAAATGGAAGCAGCTTCTATCTGTTGCTCCCCAGTGAAATCGTGTGCCCGATGAACCGTGTAAGGAGGACGCCATGGAGCGCGTTTTATCGGTGATCTTGGCGGAGGATATGCAACCGCTGCGCGAATACTTTGCCGAGCTGATCGACGCGCAGCCCGATATGCGCGTGGCGGCGCAGGCTGCAAGCGGTGCGGAAATCGAGCGGATCGCCCTCGCGCAGCCGTTCGACATCTGTTTGATGGATGTGGAGATGGAATCGCGAAACGCGGGCATACACGCCGCGGAGCGCATCGTCGAAGCGCAGCCCGGCGCGAAGATCATCTATCTGACGATCCATGAGACGCGCGAAATCATCCTCAGCGCCATGGCGACGGGAGCGGTGGATTACATCCTCAAGGACAGCCCGGAGGAGGAAATCCTCGGCCACATCCGCGCAGCCGCACAGGGGTGCCCGCGGATGAATCCGGAGATCGCCTCGCTGGTCACGGCGGAGTATTCGCGCATTCGCCGCAGCGAGCGCAACATGGTCGACTTCATCACGACGCTTTCGCGCCTGACGACGGCGGAGCGGGAGTTGATCAACTATATGCTGCAGGGCTGCACCGTCTCGGAGATGGCGAGGCTGCGCTCGGTGGAAAAGGCGACCGTCAAGAGCCAGGTGAAGAGCATTTTGCGCAAGTTCAGCTGCGCCCGCAGCCGCGAAATCGTAGAGAGCATCCGGGCGCTGGGTATCGAAAGCCTCTTTATGCGCTGAGGACGGATGCATACGAAAGGGGAGGGCTTATGGGAAAAAACCTGTTGGTCGTGCACGGCGGGGCGCCGACCGCGGTGATGAACGCATCGCTCTACGGCGTATTGACCGAGGCGAAACGGCACGGGGAAATCGACCGCGTGCTGGCGGCGCGCGCGGGGACGGCGGGAATCCTTAAAGGCGATCTGATCGACCTGACGGATCTGCCGCAGGCGAAGATCGACCTTCTTCCGGGCACGCCCGCCACGGTTATCGGTACATCCCGTACGCCGCTGCGGGCGGAGCATTACGGGCAGATGTGCGAAGCGTTTGTGCGCTCGAACGTCGGCTACGTCCTTTTTAACGGCGGCAACGGCACGATGGACGCCTGCGGCAAGGCGAGGGCCGCCTGCGAGACGGCGGGGCTGGACGTGCGCGTGGTCGGAATCCCCAAGACGATCGACAACGACATCGCCGTGACCGACCATGCGCCGGGGTTTGGCAGCGCGGCGCGATACCTGGCGGCGACGGTCGGCGAGGTGGTAGAGGACGTGCGCGCCCTGCCGATTCACGTGTGCATCGTGGAGGCGATGGGGCGAAACGCTGGATGGCTCTGCGCCGCAAGCGCGCTGGCCGGGGACGCAGGCCAGGGGCCGGATATGATCCTCTTGCCCGAGGTTCCCTTTGAGGAAGAGGCGTTCCTCGCCCGTGTGGAGCAGCTACACGCACGGCAAGGCGGCGTGGTCGTGGTGGCGAGCGAGGGCCTGCGCGATCCTTGCGGCGCACCGGTCGTAAAGCCGGTCTTTCAGATAGGACGGTCGGTCTACTTCGGGGACGTCGGCGCGCATCTGGCCGAGCTCGTGATCCGGCGGCTGGGCGTCAAGGCCCGCAGCGAAAAGCCGGGCATCTGCGGCCGCGCGTCGATTGCGCATCAATCCCCCGTGGATCGTGAGGAAGCTGCGGCCTGCGGGCGCGAGGCGGTGCGCCTGGCGGCGCAGGGCGCGTCCGGCGTGATGGTCACGCTGTCGCACACGGGGGAGCTCGGCAAGGCGGCGATCGAGGACGTCATGCTCCGCGAACGTAAACTGCCCGGGCATTTTGTTTCGGCGGATGGGTACGGGGTGACGCCCGCGTATCTGGATTGGGCCAGGCCGCTCATTGGCGGCCCGTTGCCGGCGTTTTTGACGCTGTGAAAAGAGAGGAGCACAGGCTATGGACTATTATCATCTGACGGCGGAGGCGCTGGGCGAGAACGCGAAGCTCTGCCTGGACAAGCGGGAAAGCTCCGAGGCGGTCTTTCGCGCGCTGGCCCGGGAGATGACGGACGAGATCCGCCGGCATAACGAGGCGGGCGAGCCGACGGTGCTCATTTGCCCGGTCGGCCCGGTCGGGCAATACCCGTTCTTCGTGGAGCAGGTCAACCGCGAGAAGCTCTCGCTGCGGGACGTCTTTTTCATCAACATGGACGAATACCTGACGGATGCGGACGCGTGGATCGATCCGAAAGACAGGCTTTCCTTCCGCGGCTTCATGCAGCGCGCGGTCTATGACCGGGTTTTGCCCGAGCTGATCATGCCGCCGGAGCAGCGCGTATTCCCCGATCCGAGGGACCCGGGGCGCGTCGAGCGGCTGATTGCCAGGCTGGGCGGGGTGGACATCTGCCTAGGCGGCATCGGCATCAACGGGCACCTGGCTTTTAACGAGCCGCAGCCCGGCCTGACGCCCGAGGCCTTCGCAAGGCTCGAGACCCGCGTGCTCGATATTTCCCCGGAGACGCGCGCGGTCAACGCCATCGGCGACTTAAACGGAGCGATCGAGGCCATGCCCCGGCGGTGCATCACCCTCGGCATCGCGTCGATTCTCGCCGCGCGCAAGGTGCGGCTGGGCGTGTTTCGCGAGTGGCACCGCGCGGCGGTGCGCCGTGCGGCCTATGGCGAGGTAAGCGCAGCTTTCCCGGCGACGCTGCTGCAGGGGCACCCGGACGCCAAGATTTACGTAAACGACGTAGCCGCGCAGCGGGCGTTTTGAGGAGGCGCGATGAAGAGGACGATCATTCGCGGCGCAAAGGTGTATGCAGGCGGCGCCTTTGCCGTGCGCGACCTGTACATACACGGCGGCGTCTTTACGGAGATGTTCTCGCCGGACGCGGACACCCGTTCGATCGACGGGCGCGGTCTGCTGGCTGTGCCGGGCTTTATCGACATCCACACGCACGGCTGCGCCGGGGTGGACGTGAACGCGATCGACGCGGCGGGGGCGGAAAAGCTCTGCTCGTTCGCCGCCTCGCAGGGGACGACGAGCCTGCTGCTCTCGGTGCTCACGGACACGCAGGCGCGCACGCTGCGCTGTATCGGCGCGATCGTATCGGCGATGGGTGCGCACCGGCAGATCTGCGGCATCCACCTGGAAGGGCCCTTTCTCGCGCCGGACTACAAGGGCGCGATGCCGGAGGCGCTGCTGCGCGCCGGGGACGCGGCGCTGCTGCGCGACTATCAGCGGGCCGCAGGCGGCAACATCCGCTATCTGACAGTCTCGCCGGAGATCGCGGGCGCGCTGGAGGTGATCGCCCAGGCCAGGCGCGAGGGTATCGCCGTCGCCATCGGCCATTCGGGCGCGGATTACGAGACGGCGATGCGCGCCATCGACGCGGGCGCGCAGGCGGCGACGCATACGTTCAACGCCATGAAGCTTTTGCACCAGCACTTTCCGGCGATCCTGGGCGCGGTGCTGGAGAGCGACGTATACTGCGAGGCCATCTGCGACGGGCGCCACCTGCACCCGGGCATCGTGCGCCTACTGCTCAAGACGAAAGGGACGCAGCGCGTCGTGGCGGTAACGGACAGCATCATGGCCGCGGGCCTGCCGGACGGGCGCTATAAGCTGGGCGTAAACGACGTGACCGTGGCGGAGGGGGATGCAAAGCTGACGGACGGCGGCGTGCGTGCGGGCAGCACGCTCACCAGCGCGCAGGCGCTGCGCAACCTGATGCGCTTTACCGGCCGGCCGATGGCGGCGCTTTTGCCGCTGCTGACGGAAAACCCCGCCAGGCTGATCGGCCTTTCGCGCAAGGGGCGCATCGCCCTAGGCATGGATGCGGACGCCGTGCTGCTTGACGAGGACGGCGGGGTGCGCATGACTCTCGGCGGCGGAGAGATGCTGTACGAGGCTAATTGACGAAGGAGGATAGCTGTATGCTGGTACCGCTACGGAGTATTCTGGAGACGACGGACAGGTACGGATACGCGCAGGGCGCGTTCAACGTCAACGCGGTGGCGCAGGCGCGCGCGGCGATCGAGGCGCATGAAATGTTTCGTTCGGCGGCGATTTTGCAGGGGGCCGATCTGGCGAACGGATTCATGGGCGGGCGGACGGACTTTATGAACGCCACGCTTGAGGACAAGCGCATTGGGGCGCGCAATATCGCTGCGGCCGTGCGGCAATACGGCGAGGCCAGCCCGATTCCGATCGCGCTGCACCTGGACCATGGGCGCGACTTTGACAGCTGCGTAGCCGCGATCGAGGGCGGCTACACCAGCGTGATGATCGACGGATCGGCCCTGCCGCTTGAGCAAAACATCGAGCTGACGCGCGAGGTGGTCAAGTACGCGCACGCGCGCGGCGTGACGGTCGAGGGCGAAATCGGCGTGCTGGCCGGGGTGGAGGACCATGTCTTCAGCGCGGGAAGCACCTATACCAACCCCCTGGACGCGGTGGCGTTCTTTCAAAAGACGAAGGTGGATTGTTTGGCCGTCAGCTATGGCACCAAGCACGGCGCGGTCAAGGGCGAGGGCGTGAAGCTGCGACGGGAGATCGCCATGGCGGTCAAGGAATGCCTGCGCCACGAAGGGATTTTCGGCGTGCTCGTAAGCCACGGCTCCTCGACCGTGCCGCAGTATATCGTAGACGAGATCAACGCGCTGGGGGGAGAAATCAAGGATGCGCACGGCATTGCGCTGGAGGAGCTCAAGGCTGCGATCGCCTGCGGCATCGGCAAGATCAACGTGGATACCGACATTCGCCTGGCGGTGACGCGCAACCTAAGGGAGCTCTTCGCCCAGCAGCCGCATCTGCAGGGCAGCGCCTCGATCGGCGGGGTATACCGGTTGCTGGAGGAGCGGAAGGACCAGTTCGACCCGCGTGTGTTCCTGCCCCCCGTCATGGATCTGGTGATGCACGGCGCGGTGCACACGCCGGACGAGGCGCTGCTGACCGACGCGATCGAGCGGGGCGTGCGCGAGGTCGTCGGTACGCTGATCGTAGAATTTGGGTGCGTCGGCAAGGCGCCGCTGGTCGAGCGCGTGAGCCTGGACGAGATGGCCGAGCGCTACCGAAAGGAGGGTGTTTAAGATGAAACACCTGTGTTTAAACCTAAAGCGTTTTGATGTACCGCCTGCCTATGGCGGCGTCAATCGCATCGCGCAGATTTGCAGTTGGGGCGGCGACATCGTTTCTGAGACGCAGGCGCGGCTCAAGGACTTTACGGACGCGCGGTTTACGATGTACTTTCCGGAGGCGCACCTGATCCCGGCGCTGCAGGCTAAGGCGGAGGACAGCCCCATACAGGTCGGCTGCCAGGGCGTATTCCGCGAGGACATCAGCGTAGGCGGCAATTTCGGCGCGTTTACGACCCTCCGCCCGGCGCAGGCCATGCGCGCGCTGGGCGTACAAAGCGCGATCATCGGGCACTGCGAGGAGCGGCGGGATAAGGCCGGCGTGCTCGCGGAGGCAGGGGTGAGCGACGCGCAGGCGGTCAACCGGCTGCTGCGGCGCGAGGTGCAGGCGGCGGTGGCCGCGGGCCTCTCGGTGCTCTATTGCATCGGCGAGACGGCTGAGGAGCGGACGCGCTGGCAGGAGGTGCTGGCGCAGCAGCTGGAGATCGGTCTTTCGGGCATGGATACGGCGCACGTCGCCGTCGCCTATGAGCCCGTGTGGGCGATCGGGCCGGGCAAGACGCCGCCGGACCGCGATTCTATTCAAATGACGGCTAAGTACGTGAAGCAGGCGACGGGCGGCCTGCCGGTTCTCTACGGCGGCGGCCTCAAGCAGGATAACGCAAAGATGCTCGCATCCATCCCGGAGATCGACGGCGGCCTCATCGCCTTGACGCGCTTCACCGGGGAGATTGGGTTTTACCCGGAGGAGTATCTGGAGATCGTCCGGCTGTACATGGAGGGGGATAAAGCGTATGAAGCTTGAATTTGAATACGGTGCGGGTACCCTTGCGGCGGAACTGCCGGATACGACGGACGTGTTCATCCCCGGCGAAACGGTCCCCGATCCGCCGTGCATCCCGGAAGAGAGGCTCATAGAGGAGACGCTTCGCGCCATCCGTAATCCCATCGGGATGGAGCCGCTCTCCAAGCTCGCCTTCCCGGGCGCAAAGTGCGTCATCGTCTTTCCGGACCGCGTCAAGGGCGGCGAGCAGCCGACCTCGCATCGCAAGACGAGCATCCCGCTGGTGATCGATGAGCTGTTGGCCGCGGGCGTGCGCAAGGAGGACATCCTGCTCATCTGCTCCAACGGACTGCACCGCAAGAACACAGAGGCGGAGATCCGCGGCGTGCTGGGCGACGCGCTGATGGCGCAGTTCGGCTACGGAAGGCAGATCATCAACCACGACAGCGAGGATTACGCGCACCTCGTCGACCTGGGGACCACGCAGCGCGGGGACCCGGTGCTCATGAACAAATACGTCTTCGACGCGGACGTGGCCGTGCTCATCGGCCATACGCAGGGCAATCCCTACGGGGGCTATTCGGGGGGATATAAGCACTGCGCCACGGGGATCACGCACTGGAGGTCCATCGCCAGCCACCACGTGCCCCAGGTCATGCATCGCCCGGACTTCACGCCCGTTAGCGGCAGCAGCCTGATGCGCACGAAGTTCAACGAGATCGGCATGTACATGGAAGCGCGAATGGGCAAAAAGTTCTTTTGCGTCGACGCGGTGACGGATACCAGGTCCCGGCAGATCGCCGTCTTTGCAGGTTACGCCAAGGAGATGATGCCCCTGTCGTGGGCGGTGGCCGACAAGCGCACCTACGTGCATTGGGGTGAGAAAAAGTACGACGTACTCGTCTTCGGCATGCCGGCCTTCTTTCACTACGGCGACGGCATGGGCACCAACCCGATCATGCTGATGCAGGCGCTTTCCGCGCAGGTAATCCGCCATAAGCGCATCATGAGCGACCGCTGCGTCATCCTCTGCTCGAGCCTGTGCGACGGCGCGTTCCACGAGGAGCTATGGCCATACACGCGCGAGATGTTCGACATCTGGAAGGACGAGGGGATGAACGTGCTGCCGGATATGAACGGATTGGGCGAGCGCTTCGCGGCAGACCCGGAATACGTGCGCTTGTACCGCGAGGAGCACGCGTTCCACCCGTTCCACGGCTTTTCGATGATCTCCTGCGCCCACATCGCCGAGATGCACACCAGCGCGATTTACATCGTCGGCGCGAAAAAGCCGGGCATCGCCCGCGAGATGGGGCTGAAGACGAGGGCGACCTTTGAGGAGGCGTTGGAGGACGCGAAGCGGAAATACGTCGGCCCGAATCCGAACATCCTGGCCTTACCGCTGACGTTTAAAACGGCCGCCGTCCATCTGTGCATGAAGGACCCCGCGCAGAACAACCGCATGGATTTGCCGCCGACGCCTTGCTGCGGGTAATCGGATCAGAATATGCGAAAAACGGTTGCTCTAAGCCGTCTGTTCGTTTATAATGATTGGGAAAAGACGCAGGCATTCGTCCCTTGCTTGGGCTGCATCGTTGCTTTCCAAAGGCGGGTGAGAACCGGTAGCGGTTGAATTTTTCTTGGGAGGTTCGCACCGCAATGCGCCTGAATTCTAGGGCTAGGATAAGCATGATACGGGGATTGGATGAGCAGCACGGTATGCATGAAGTTCAAAATGGGGCAAATGGCCGCAAAATTTGATTAGACTTTGTGGGTGTTTGTCGTCGCCGCTCGCGCAGCGGCGTGGATTGAAATAATACCTAAATGTAACGCTTTTCCTAGGATTAAAGTCGCCGCTCGCGCAGCGGCGTGGATTGAAATATGGCGATAGACGACGAGCTGGACGGAGGTTAAAGTCGCCGCTCGCGCAGCGGCGTGTAACAGCGTGATCTTATGACTCGGAACATTTGGCCCTAAGTAAAGAAGAGAGAGGATTGCCTGCGTCTTGGCAACCCTCTCCCTGTCTATCCTTTGGTTTTATATATCATTTTCATGGGCATATAGATCGTCCTTTCCGACGAACGACTCCGCTACCAGCCTGAACCCGTAAATCGGGTATTGCACGGCGGTAAGCCGGTCGATTTCATTTTGCGTATCCACGTACGCCTCAAACAATTTTTTGCCTTCGGCTCCAAGCTGCGCCAGCAGTTTCTGCTCGCTGTGGGATACGACGCTATCGCCCGACCATACGCAGAATCCTTTTTGAAAAACTGTGCCTCCGGCGATATGTTGCCGTAGGCAGACTCATCCAAAATGCTTGCCATTGTTTTTCCTCCTTCATTGTCGTTTCATCGCATCGCCAACAATGCTTGAAAGGAAACGCGGCGCATGGTATAATATTTACGCGGCATTGCTTTCGGGCAATTGTTGGCGGGAGAGGGACGCGCGTTTTTGTGAAGGGATGCGCCGTCCCTGTCATTTTTTTTGAGCTCATCCAAGCTGTCGTAGATTAGATCGATCCCGGCCCGGATAATCTCTGACCGCGATTTTCCTGTAGCCCGACAGCAGAGATTGAGCTTTTCTAATTCTTCCTTGGTCATTTTTGTCTCAACTCGCTCATGCCGTGGATTGTCGGAAGGCGGTCTGCCTGTGCGTGGACTCAAACCATCACCTCACTTTTAGTCCGTATTGGTACGGATGAAAAGTCGATTGCAATTCTGCATACGGATGAAAAAGTATTCAGTCATATCAAAGCGGCCCAGAGATGCGGCCGCTTTTGCATTGCCCGCGATAGGTCTTCCGTCATTTACCATTGCATTCTTCCGTATTGCCTGCATATAATATAAGAGAACAAATGTTCTTAATGCTTTCGGGAGGGATGGATTTGAACCGGGTGATTTTGCATGCCGACGCCAATGCGTTCTACGCAAGCGTGGAATGCCTTTATAATCCGGAGATTCGCAGCGATCCCGTCGCCGTCGCGGGGGACGTGGAGAACCGCCACGGAATCATCCTAGCGAAAAATGAACAGGCTAAACGCCGGGGCGTCAGGACGGGCGACGCGATCTGGCAGGCCCGCGAGAAATGCCCCGGCCTCGTCTGCCTCGCGCCGGATTACCCGCTGTACATGCGCTTTAGCCGCGATATGCGCCGGATCTTTTCGGATTACTCCGACCGCATCGAGTCGTTCGGGCTGGATGAATGCTGGATCGATCTCACCGGAAAAGGCGTGGACATGGCGGCGGGCGAGCGCGCCGCGAACGAGATTCGCCTGCGCGTCAAGCGGGAATTGGGCATCACGATTTCGGTGGGCGTATCCTTTAACAAAATCTTCGCCAAGCTGGGGTCCGACCTAAAAAAGCCGGACGCCGTCACCGTCATCCCGCAGGAGCGCTATCGGGACATCGTATGGAATCTGCCGGCCTTTGAACTGCTCTACGTCGGCAGCGCGACGCGCAGAAAGCTGGAGAAGCTAAACGTGCGCTCGATCGGCGATCTGGCCCGTTGCGATACGCGGGCTCTGCAGTGGTCCTTGGGCAAGGTGGGGCTCATGCTCAAGGCCTTCGCGAACGGCGGGGACGTGACGCCGGTGATGCCGGCGGATGCTTCGGCCGCGATCAAAAGCGTAGGCAACAGCACGACGCCGCCGCACGACATCCGCACGCGAGAGGATGCGAAGTGCATCTACTTCGTGCTCGCGCAGAGCGTCGCGGCGCGGCTGCGCGAGCAAGGGCTCAAGGCGCGGCGCGTCGGCATCAGCGCCCGCACGACGGACCTGCTGATGACGACGCGGCAGTGCACGCTCGCGCGCCCAACGCAGATCACAGATGAGATCCTGCGCGCCGCCATGGGGCTTTTTGAGGCGAATTACGACGCGCATTACCCTTACAGAAGCGTGGGGCTGAGCTGCTCCCTGCTTACGGCTGCGGATACGCCGGTACAGCTGGACCTGCTGGGGGAGGAGGAGCGGCGGCTGAAGGCGGAGAAGCTCGAGCATGCCCTCGACGGCCTGCGCGACCGGTACGGTCATCAGATCGTCCGCCGGGGGATTGAGCTGGCGGATGAGCGCTACGCGCAGGTCAATCCGCGCGAGGAGCATTTGATCCATCCGGGGCAATTTTATACGGGTTGAGGTGGAGGTGAGACGCCATGCAGGCAAAGCGGCGCAAGAGCAGGTGCAAAAGATACGTGGAGGTGCTGGCGCACTTTTCGTTCGAAGGGGAGATCAGGCCTTTTAAATTTCGGGATGAGGAGGGCGGCGTATACCGCATCGAGCGCATTTTGGACGTCCGTCCGGCGGCGTCGCTCAAGGCCGGGGGCGCGGGGATACGCTATATTTGCAGGGTGGGGCCGAATGTGATACACTTATACCACGACGGAGACAGCTGGTTTATCGAGGTGGAGGCGTAGCCATCCGGAAAGGGGAAAACAGCCATGTGCGGACGGTTCAACATGATCTCGGAGGACGATGTGGAAGAAATGCGGCGCATCGTAGCTGAAATCGACAGGCGCTATCAGGATACGCCGGAGCGGGCGCAGATGCGCTCCGGCGAAATCTTCCCGACGAACGTCGTGCCGGCGCTGGCGCGCGGGCGCAGCGGCGACGCGGGCGCCTTCCTGATGAAATGGGGATTTAAGTCCTTTAAGGGAAGCGGCGTGATCATCAACGCGCGCAGCGAGACGGCGCAGGAAAAGCCGATGTTCGCTAAGGCCATGCGAGAGCGCCGGTGCGTCATCCCGGCGCAGAATTACTACGAATGGGAGGGGCATAAGCAAGGCAAGCAAAAGTACGCCATCCGGGCGGCGGAAGGGAGCCTTTGCTACCTGGCGGGCGTTTATCGATATGAAGAGGACGCGCGCCTGCCGGTTTTCGTCATTCTGACGCGCGCCGCGTCGCCGGAAGTGCGCTTTATTCACGATCGGATGCCCGTGCTCATCGGCGGGGCGCGCGTCGGCGAATGGCTCAATGCCCCGGATAGCGACGCGTGGCTTACGCATAATGAGCTGACGCACGTGGATTATCAGGCGGTGCAGTAACCGTTTGCTTCGCGGTTTAGCGGGTTGCCGGGGCGTGCGCATACCGCGCGCCCCGGTTTGACATATGGGAACGGTTTGTGATATGATGCTTATTCGCAGCTTGTTCGCAGCCATTTTGTTTCGAAAGGGATAGATCGGATGGGTTTTTTCGCTTTTTTAAAAAACATCTTTCTGGAAAGCGGAGAGGGGCTTTTCCGCGTCCGAGCAGATCGACAGGATCTTTCCTTGGCGTTGCGTAAGCAGATCGAATACAAAAATGCGGTCACAAACGTGAAGCGGCTCGTCCCTTTTGCCACGGCCATTTTATTAATTGAGGCCGTCAGTCAGCTTACTATTTTCGGTGCGCAAGCGTATCCATCCCTGCACGCGCTATATCTGACGGCGGGTATTGCCATGATGCTGCTGGCGCTCGGGGCGATCCTTGCGGCATACCGGCTGCTCTGTGCTCCGGCGGTGGACACTCGCCGCTGTAAGCTGCTTTACCGCTCCTTTTGGTGGCTCTTTTCGATTGGCATGCTGGCGTTTATCTATCTTGAAATCGAATCCCGCGGTTCGACGAACAACTTTTTCTACCTGCTCATCCTCACCGCGGCTTTTCCCCTGCTCTCATGGAGGGAATCGCTGAGCCTGTTTTGCCTGGATATCGCGCTCACGCTTCCGATCGCCCTCTATTACGGATTTTTGCCGCAGCAGATGATCCAACTTCCGCTGATCACGGTCTTTTCGCTGATCCTCTCGCGCGTGCTCTATAATACCCACTACGCCAATGAAAATATGGTGCAGCAGCTTGAGATATCCAATCAAAAGCTTGTGGCCCTGGCGCAGACCGACCCGCTTACGGGGCTGCTCAATCGCCGTGGGGTACAGGATCGGCTGCGCGCGACCCTCGAACGCATAAAACAACCGTGCGAAGTCGCCTTTTTAATGATCGACATCGATCTGTTTAAATCGTATAACGACCGCTTTGGGCATGACCAGGGGGATGTATGCCTGCAAAAGGTGGCCGACGCGTTGCGGCGTTGCACGCAGGGCGAGAACCGTTTTGCCTCGCGTATCGGCGGCGAGGAATTTTTGAGCGTGCTCGTCGGGTGCGCTGCGCCGCAGGTGCTCGAGCATGCGCAGCGCCTTCGCAAAGAGGTGCTGGCCCTTGCGCTGCCTGCTGCGCCCGATGCGGTATGCGCCAGCGTCACGATCAGCGTCGGCATCGCGACAGGCCGAACGCCTTTTGACTTTATCACCCTGTACGGACAAGCGGACAAGGCGCTATACACAGCCAAACACGCCGGGCGAAACTGCGTCGCTTTAAACGAAAAGATTTACCGTGACGGCAAAGCCGGATGAGCCATGCGGCGATATCCATAACGCTAAAAAAGAAACAGCTTGCGGCCTATAAAAGGGCGGCAGGCTGTTTTTACACATGATCAGGAGACAGACGGCTTACGCTTCCACTTGCCGCTGCAAAAACGCGCGATGAAGAACCCTGCGCGCACGCACCAATCGAGGATCATAGCGATCCACACGCCCTTGACGCCCAGGCCCAGCCCACGGCCGAGCAGATAGCTCATGCCGATGCGGCAGGTCCACATCGAAGCGACGGAGACGTACATCGTAAACTTCGCGTTGCCGGCGGCGCGCAGGGCGTTGGGGAGCGCGAAGGAGGCCGGCCAGATGACGATGCAGCACACGCCGTGCAGGATCATCAGGTACAGCGCGATCTCAGAGGCCTCCTGCGAGAGCGCGAAAAGGCGTATGATCAGAGGAGAGAGCAGCATGACCGCGACGCTCAAAGCCCCCATGGCCACGTAGGTAACGCGCATCAAAAGTTTCGTATAGCGCGCCGCCTGCTCGTTGTCGCCCGCGCCCACGCATTGGCCGACGACCGTGATCATCGCCAGCCCCATCGCGGAGCCGGGGATGACTTGCATGGAGGCGACGGTGTTGGCCATTGCGTTGGCCGTCAGGGCCGCCGTGCCGAAGGAGGCGATCAGGCTGGATACGAGCACCTTGCCGATCTGAAACATGCCGTTTTCCAGCCCGTTAGGCACGCCGATGGAGAGGATCCCCCGCACCATGCGTCCATCGAAGGAGAAGCGCGCCGGATGGCTGATGAAGATGACGTTGTGATGATTGCGGATGAGGTAAAGCATCAGCACGGCCCCCGCGGCCCGGGAAACCAGAGAGGCGAGACCGGCGCCCATAACGCCCATCCCCAGGCCGTAAATGGTAAAGGCATTGCCCGTAATGTTGACGACGTTCATCATCGCGGAGGTGAAGAGCGAAATACGCGAATTGCCCATCGATCGATACAGCGCCGCGCAGGCATTGTAGACGGCCAGGAACGGATAGGAGAGCAGCGAAAGGAAGAAATAGGTCTGCGCGTTCTCCATGACGCTACGCTCTACGTGACCGAAGACGAAGTTCAGGATCGGCCCGCGCAGCGCCAGCGCGAGGACGCTGATGCCAAGCGCGGTCGCCAGCGCGACGTAGAGCAGCTGCTTGGCCGCATCGCAAGCCTTCTTGCGCTCGCGCATGCCCAGATATTGCGAGGCTACGACCGCGCCGCCGGTCGCCAGGGCTGAAAATATGTTGATGAGCAGCACGTTGATGGTATCGACCGCAGAGATCGCGGCGACGGCCGCGTCGCCCACAGAGGCGACCATGACAGTATCCGCCATGCCGATGGTGACGGCCAGAAATTGCTCCAGCACGAGCGGGATGATCAGCCGGCGCAGGTCGGCCTTGGAGAAGAGCATAATACGCCTCCCTTTGAAAATCGCTGTGCAGCTTAGGCGATGAACAGGCCCAGCAGCGCCGAGATGCCGATGACCTTGGGGATGCTCATCTGGCGGCGCACGGTGAGATACAGGCCGAGCAGCCCGATGAGGATCGCGGGGATGGAGAGCGTGCCCGCGGCCATGTAGCTGTCGGGCGCGAGGGAGAAGATGACCGCGACGATCATGCCAAGACAGACCGCGCGAATGCCGTAAAGCCCGCGCTCCAGCAGTGGGCTTTCCTTGAAAGCCGCGAGGAAGTAAGCGGCGGTCATGGTAAGCGTGAGGGAGGGGAACATCGCGCCGACGGAAGCGACGATCGCGCCCAACACGCCCGCCGCACGCAGACCCACAAAGGTCGCGCAATTGATGCCGAACGAGCCCGGCGTCATCTCCGCGATGGCGACGATATCGGTGAGCTCCGCCGAGGTGAGCCAGCCGTGCGCGAGCATCTCCGCGCGCACAAGGGGGATCATCGACTGACCGCCGAAGCTGGAAAAGCCCACGCGGATGTAGGCGAGCAGCAACTCGAGGTAAATCACTTTGCGGCCCTCCTTCCCTGAATGACGAGGCCTGCGACGCCGCCCAGAACGACGAGCAGCAGGTTGTTGATCCGCCCGCTCAGGCACAGCAGGCAGCCGATCACGGCGATGACGAGCGTGATACGGTCCACGATCGCCCCCTTGCGCAGCTTGAGGGCGGCGCTGACGATGATGGGCACGACCGCCGCGCGCACGCCGGTCAGCATCTTCTGCACGTAGACATTTTCCTTCACGCTCGCATAGAAGAGGGCGACGATGCACAGCGTGACGATCGAGGGGATGGCGATGGCGAAGGCGGCCAAAATACCGCCGAGGATGCCGCCGACGTGGTGGCCGAAGAGCACGCCGATGTTGATGATCATGATACCGGGCAGCGAACGGCCGACGGTGATGATATCCAGCAGCTTTTCATCCGTGATATATTGGCGTTTCTTGATGAACTCCTGCTCCATCTGGGCGATAACGCTCCAGCCCCCGCCGAACGTAAAGGCGCCGATCTTGAGCAGCACGAGGAACATGGTGAGCAGCTTTTGCGGGGAGCAAGGCGCTTGCGCCTTGGCCGGTAGGGTGGTCATGTGCGAACCTCCTTAAAGCACGGCGCTGTTCTGAGCGAGTTGGCCCAAGGCGTCGGGCAGGTGCGAGATGTCGTTAAGCGTAATGACCTTCAAACACCCCTTTTCATATGCTACGGCGCTTACGCTGGCGTTGGAGATTTCAAACGTATGGAGGTAAGCGAGATCGATGTGCATCAGGGCGCAGACGAGCGTCTTGATCAGCGCGCCGTGCGAAACCACCGCGACCGTCCGCCTCCCCTCGCGCAGGATTTGCTCTAGCGCCTGCAGGGCCCGGCGCTGCAAAGCGGGGAAGGATTCCCCGCCCGGCGCCGGACAGGCGGGGTCCGCCTGAAAGCGATGCGCCAGCGCGGGGTCCTCCGCTTGCACCTGGGCGAAGCTCTTGCCCTGCCAGTCGCCCATGCAGATTTCCTTTAGATCGACGATTTCGCGCAGGGGGGCTGCGCTTTCGCTTTCAAGCGCCTCGGCCGTACGCCGGGCGCGAGCGAGCGGGCTGTGGTAAATGCCATCCAGCTGCGCGCCTGCAAAGCGCCTGCCGATGCATTCCGCCTGCCGGAGACCTTGCGCGTTGAGCGGTATGTCGAGCTGGCCCTGGAAGAGGCGGCGGCAATTCCAGTCGGTCTGGCCGTGGCGAATCAGATAGATCAACATAAAACGACCTCTAAAGCACAAAAATGTAAGGACAAATGCGCAGAAAAAGAAGACCGAATCGCTTCGATCTTCTTTTTGTATTCGCGTTTTATAGCGAAAAACCTGCTTTTCTTAAAAAACGTTTTACGCCTTCTTTACCTGCCTCGTCGAGCTTGTAGACGCCGGCGTCGTGGAGGACGCGCGCGCACTTCTTCGTGAGTTCCGAGCGGATCGTCAGTGTCGCGGCCTGCGGCGTGAGCGCGCAGCCGGTTTTTCCGGCGATGGCCTCGATCCATTCCGCGTGTGCAGACAGCTGCGCGTCGTCGCGAATAGAGGCCAGCGTACGGGCGCCGGTAAGCACCTCCTCGAGCGCGGCGAGCTCCTTTTGCAGGCGGCCCGGCAGGATGAACAGGCCCATCACCTCGATCAGGCCGATGTTTTCCTTCTTAATGTGGTGTAGGTCGGGGTGGGGATGGAAAAGCCCCAGGGGTAGCTCCTGCGTCGTGCGGTTGTTGCGCAGCACCAGATCCAACACGTAGCCCGCGCCGTCGCGGCGGGCGATCGGGGTGATGGTGTTGTGCGCAGCGCCGTCCGAATACGCGAGGATGCCGAGCGACTCATCGCTGTAGCCGCGCCAGCAGGATAGGATGCGCTCGGCCAGCGCGCACAGGGGCTCGGCGCTTTCCGCGCGCAGGCGCAGGGTCGTCAGCGGCCAGGAGACGATCTCCACCCGGACCTGCGGATAATCCGGATGCGCCGCCTTAGCATAGGCGGGAGCATGCTCCATGGGGAAGTGATGGCGGCCGCCCTGGAAGTGATCGTGGTTGAGGATGGAGCCGCCGACGATGGGCAGGTCTGCGTTGGAGCCGATGAAGTAGTGCGGGAAGCGCGTTATAAATTCGAGCAGGCGTTCAAACGTGCCGCGAGAGATGGACATGGGGATGTGCCGGTCGTTGAAGACGATGCAGTGCTCGTTGTAGTACAGGTAGGGGGAGTATTGCATATGCCAGGGCGCGCCCGCGAGGGTCAGCGGGATGGCGCGCAGCGTCTGACGCGCGGGGAAGTCGATGCGCCCGGCATAACCGGTATTCTCCGGACAAAGCATGCACTTGGGATATTCGACCGACTTCTTCGTGAGCAGCGCGGCGATATCGCGCGGGTCCTTCTCCGGCTTGGAGAGGTTAATCGTAATCTCCAGCTCACCGTATTCGCTGGGGGCAAGGAAGCGAATGTTGCGGGCAATGGCGTCTACGCGGATGTAATCGTTCGCGCGGCACAGGGCGTAGAACCAGGCGGTCGCCTTTTCTATGCCCTCCTGCGCTTCGATGCGCGCAAACTTTTCGGCGATCACGGAGGGCGGGGCGGTAAACAGCCCCATCAGGCGCGCGGAGAAGAGATCGCGCCGCGTCTGCGTATCCTCGATGAGACCGCGCGCTACGGCCTCGTCGCACAGCGCGCTCAGCAGCGGCGTGGCGGTTTGCGGCAGCTCGGCGGCTTCGCCGCCCTGTGGCGGGGCGTCCATGTTCAGGGCGTCGAGCAGGCCGTTTCGGGCGTAAAAACGGTCCTCCTCTTCGATGAGGCCATGCGAAACGGCAAAGGAGACGAGCGTTTCCATGGCGGAAGCGACGGAATAAGGCATCAGGCATTCCTCCCGCGTATTAGCTTGGCTTCATTATAGCGCATCGTCCGGCCGCGCACAAGCAGGAATTGCGGTAAAATGCGTGGGTTGCGGGAAATTCACGCATAAAAACGTCCGGAGGGCTTGACAAGCGGAGGAAAATTGCGAATAATAGGGGCATCAAGCCGTGGTACACGGCAATGGGAGCGTGAAACATATGACGATGCTGGAAAAGTGGGCAAGTTACGCAAAATCGCAGGCAGGCGCGGCGCGTCTTGAAAACCTTTATGGTAAAGGCGCGTGCGCGACGCAGGCGGCGCGCTACGCTAGGCTGATCGAGCGCCATGAGGCGCGGTTTGGCAAGGCGGACGGTGAAATCTGTTTTTTCTCCGCGCCGGGACGCACGGAGATCGGCGGCAACCATACGGACCACAACCTAGGCCGCGTGTTGGCGGCGGCCGTGAACCTGGATACGGTGGCGGCGGTGACGAAGGCGGCGGACGGCGTGATCGTCGTAGACAGCGAGGGATATCGTCCGATTACGGTGGATACGGCGGACCTTAGCGTCAAGGAAAATGAACTGGGCACGACGGCGGCGCTGATCCGCGGCGTGGCGGCGCGCATGAAGGAGCTGGGCTATCGGATCGGCGGCTTTCACGCGGCGGTGACCAGCAGCGTGCTGCGCGGGTCGGGCCTGTCCTCTTCGGCGGCCTTTGAGGTGCTGATGGCGGCTATCCTCGACGGGCTGTACAACGGCTGGGCGCTCGATGCCAAGGCGCGCGCGCAGATCGCGCAGCGGGCCGAGAACCTGCATTTCGGCAAACCCTGCGGACTGATGGACCAGATGGCCAGCTCCGTAGGCGGCCTGGTGACGATCGACTTTGAGAACCCGGATCCGTCGGTCGAGGCGCTCAGCTATGACTTTAAAGCGAAGGGCTACTCGCTCGTCGTGGTAAACACCGGCGGGGACCACGGCGACCTGACGGAGGCTTATGCGGCGATCCGCAGCGAGATGGAGGGCGTCGCGGCGCAGTTTGGAAAGCGCGTGCTGCGCGAGGTCAAGCCCGCCGAGCTGGAGGGCGCGATCCCGCGGCTGCGCGGCAAGGTATCGGACCGCGCGATCCTGCGCGCGCTGCATTTCTACGACGATAACGCGCGCGTAACCGCGCAGGTCGCGTCGCTCAGGGCGGACGACTTGAATTCCTTCCTCCGGCTGATCGTGGAATCGGGCGAGAGCAGCTGGATGCTGCTGCAAAACGTGTGGGCAAGCGCGCAGGAGCAGCAGATGGCCCTGGCGCTAGAGCTCAGCCACCGCGTGCTCAAGGGCCGCGGCGCGTGGCGCGTGCACGGGGGCGGCTTTGCCGGGACGATTCAGGCGTTCGTTCCGGATGACCTGCTGGACGCTTACGTGAAGAAGCTGGAAGCTTCCTACGGCAAGGGCGCCTGCACGGTGCTTTCCATCCGGCCCGAAGGCGCGGCGATGGTGGAAGTGCGCGGATAAAACGAGGGCTTTGCCGCCCGCCTCAAACTCGTTTGGGAAACGAGCTTGAGGTGGGCGGCGTTTTTCTTTTTTGGTACAATCGAATCAGCTTTGAACTGAAGGAGGCTAACAGCGTGACTACGCCTACATCGCATCGATAAATAGATTTGCTTGTCTAAACCGCACGCCGGCAAAATGCCGCGTGCCGGTTTGACGATCCATTCTTAAAGATGCGAGAGGGCGAAAAATGAATACGATTGTTTGGACGCTTTCGGCTGCGGGGCTGCCGGGGGCTTTGAGAAGGTGCGCCTGCTGCGGAGCGATGCGCTCGTTTCAACCGAGCGGCATGTTCCGCGTGAACGCGAACGGGCGCAGGCTGGATATATGGCTCATCTACAAATGCGAGGTATGCCAAAAGACGTGGAATATGGAGGTGGCGTCGCGCGTAAGCCCCGGGGACATCGTCCCCGATACCTACCGCCGTTACCTGCATAACGACCCGCGGGAAGTGGCGCGCTGCGCGTGCGACCCTGTCCTATGGCAACGGAACCAAATGCACCCGGACGAGGCGGGCAGGGAATACGCGCTGCATGGAGAGGATATCCGCCTTACCAATCTGCAAGAGGCGGTATCCGTCGAAATTCGCGCCTCCTTGCCGGTGCGCGCGCGGCTGGACAAGCTGGTTTGCGCCAAGCTGGGAATCTCGCGGGAGACGTACAAGCGCATGCAGCGCGCGGGAGCGCTGCGCGTAGAAATGGACGCGCTGCGCTCCGGCGGCGGCGCAAGGCTTGCCATTTCGCCCGAAATCGGGTATGATGGAATAAGATCGTAATAGAAAGGAGCGTCTGCATATGCTTAAAGAAGTTCAGCATGCATAGCAGGGGCTATCGCATGTACCTACCAACACGGCGCGAAACGCGCCTATAGCAAGTCGGACAGGTGAATAGCCTCTGCTCGAACCTGAAAAGCATTTTTAGGGGGAGCAGCATGCGCTATCAAAACGCGCGGGAGATCCTGCCCGCGGAGATCATCGAGACGATACAGACCTATATCGACGGGGGATGTATCTACATCCCGAGAAAAGAAGAAAACCGAAAGCGTTGGGGGGAGACGACGGACAGCCGTGCGGAGCGAATACGCCGCGACGCGCAGATCCGCGCGCGTTATGCGAAGGGGGAGCGCATCGCGCCGCTCGCGCAGGCGTTTTACCTCTCGGAGAAGAGTATTCAGCGGATCGTCCGCGGCATGCGAAATCCAGAAGAATAAGCGCCGTTTTTTCCCTCGAACGTATTGACAGGCCGGCGCGGCGTGCTTATAATAAAGGCAACTGAATAAGCGCATGGCGCGATTGAAGGATCTTCAGGGCGGGGTGTGATTCCCCACCGGCGGTAAAGCCCGCGAGCCGAATGGCAGACCCGGTGTGATTCCGGGGCCGACAGTACAGTCTGGATGGAAGAAGAGCTTTTCTCCTATGCATCAGCCGATAGACGGCCCCTGATCGCTCAGCCTTCAGGGGCCGTGTGCCGTTTCGGAATAAGGGGTAGGAGGCATCCTCATGCGCAGCCAAAACGTATTTAAACTCACCCGTACCGCCATCCTCTCGGCCATCGCGGCCATCCTTTTCTTCATCGAAATCCCGGTGGGCGTCCCTTTTTACAAGCTGGACTTCAGCACGCTGCCCGCGATTATCGCCGGGTTTGCGATGGGGCCGGTCTACGGCTGCGCGACGGTGCTGATCAAGGATCTGTTGCATCTCCTCGTATCCAGCTCCGGCGGCATCGGCGAGCTGGCGGATTTTATCATGTCCTGCTCGCTTGTGATCGTATCCGCCCTTTTGTATGCGAAGCATAAGACGCTCAAGACCGCGCTAATCGGCCTTGGCATCGGCACGGTGATCATGGCCGTCGTCGGCGCGGCGGTCAACTACTTCATCATGCTGCCGTTTTACACGGCGTTTATGCCGATGGATCAGATCATCGCGGCGGGAGCTGCGCTGATTCCGGCGATCGACAGCAAGTTCATGTTCGTGGTGGCGATCACGGCGCCCTTTAACCTGTTCAAGGGCATCGTGCTGAGCCTGGCGACATTCCTGCTCTACAAGCACGTATCGCCCTTCCTGCACGCGAAGAGCGCGTAATCATTGGAGGTATCATGCTTCATTTCATCACGAAAAGTGAAGAGGAGACGCTGCGCCTGGGCGAACGCCTGGGCGCTTGCCTGCGCGAGGGGGACGTCGTGCTGCTGGAGGGCGAGATGGGCGCGGGTAAGAGCGTGCTCTCGCGCGGGGTGGCGCGCGGCCTAGGCATAGAAGGGCCGATCCCGAGCCCGACATTCACCCTGCTGAACGTGCATGAAGGCGCGCGCGGGCGGCTGTACCACTTCGACCTGTACCGGCTGGAGGGCGCGGACGCGCTCTATGAGATGGGTCTGGACGAGATGATCGGCGCGCAGGGCGTAACGCTCATTGAATGGCCCTCCCAGGCGCCGGAGGCGATGCCGCAGTGCCGCCTCAAAATCGAGATCGCCTATGGGAAGGATGCGCCCGATGCGCGCGAGATCAAATTTTTGCCGCAGGGCGGCTTTGACGACGGCCTGCTCGCCGGGCTTGGAGGTGTAAGGGGATGAACCTGTTATGCATCGATACGTCCGGCCCCTCGGCCGGCGTCGCCATTTTGAAGGACGGTCGTCTCGCGTATGAATGCGAGCTCACGCACGGCCGGACGCACTCGCAGTGCATCATGCCCATGGTCGAACAGGGGCTTTCAGGCGTAGGGCTTACCCCGGGGGAGGTCGACCTGTTCGCCGCGGTCGTCGGCCCCGGATCGTTTACGGGGGTGCGCATCGGCGTATCCACGGTCAAGGCGCTCGCGCACGCGACGGGCAAGCCGTGTATCGGCGTGGACGCCCTTGAGGCGCTCGCCGCGGGCATACAGGACTTTCAGGGGATCGTCTGCCCAATACTGGATGCGCGCGCGCAGCAGGTCTACGGCGCTTTGTTCCATGCGGGCGATCCGCCTGTACGGTTGATGGACGACACGGTTGAAAAGCTTATCGAATACCTGCCGAAGGTGCGGGCGATGGGGCAGCGCGCGCTCTTTGTGGGCGACGGCGCGCCGGTGTTTGAGACGGCGATCCGCGAATACTTGGGCGCTCAGGCTTCGTTCGCGCCCGCGCATCTTTGCGGCCTGCGGGCGGGCAGCGCGGCCGTGCTTGCGCAGCGCCGCGCGGATGAGGCGGTCGATTTCCTGCATTTGATGCCGCTGTATCTGCGCGCGCCGCAGGCCGAGCGGGAGCGCGCGGCGCGGGAGGCGAAGCGGCATGAGTGAGGTCAGGATCCGCCCGCTGACGGAAGCGGATGTGGCCGCGGTGCACGAAATTGAAAGGCGCTGTTTTCCGATGCCCTGGTCGGAGGAATCGATCCGTCACGACGTGGCGGAAAATGTGGCGGCGCGATGGCTGGCCCTGCTGGAGGGGGAACGCCTCGTGGCCTACGGGGGCATGTGGCTCATCATCGACGAGGCGCACGTGACGAACGTGGCGGTGCATCCGGACTTTCGCGGCAAGGGCTACGGCGAGCAAGTCGTGCGCGCGCTCATGGCCCTGGCGAGAGATACGTGCATGGGCCTGATCACGCTGGAGGTGCGCCGCTCAAACACGGCGGCGCAGGCGCTCTACCACAAGGTAGGCTTCCTCGACGTGGGATACCGCAAACGCTATTACGAGGACAATAAAGAGGACGCGCTCATCATGTACTGCGCGTTGACGCCCGAAGAGGGAACGGAAGACACCCATCCGCTGTAGCCGATACGGCGGTTTTTTTCATGCCGGGCGGCGCTTTGAACCGGCCCAATCTGCGGCGCCGCGTGCAAAACGGTGGAAAGACTTTTCTTTTGGGGAAAAATCGGGTAAAATAGATGAATCCCGACATATAATACATGGAGTGGGATTTTAGGAGGATTACGCCATGTTCGTAGAACTATGCGGCGTGAAGATATACGTGCGCCAGATGGGCGCGGGGCCCGACGTGCTGCTGCTGCACGGCTGGGGCTGTTCAACCGAGCTGATGGAGGGCGTCGCAAAGGCGCTTGCGGACGGCATGCGGGTGACGCTGTTTGATTTCCCAGGTCATGGACAGTCCGGCAGGCCGCCGCAGCCTTGGGGCGTGCCCGAATTTACGGAGCTTACGCGCCGGTTGATCGAGCATCTTCGCATCGCGCCGTGCGACGTCGTCGCCCATTCGTTTGGCGGCCGCGTGACGCTGATGCTCGCGAGCGAGTCGCCGCAGCTCGTCGGCCGCGTCGTCATCACGGGCGGCGCGGGGCTGCGTGCGCCGCAGACGCAGGAGGGTGAAAAGCGCGCTTCGACGTATAAGCGCCTGCGCGCGGCCGCAGATGCGCTCGGCAAGGTGCCCGGGCTTTCGGGCGTCGCAGGTAGAGCGCGCGAAGCGCTCGTGCAAAAGTACGGCTCGGCGGACTACAAGGCGCTCGACGAGCAGATGCGAAAGACGTTTGTGAAGGTCGTCAATCAGGACCTGCGCGGATGCCTGCCGGGGATTAAGGCGTCTACGCTGCTCTATTGGGGCGAGCGGGACGAAGCCGCGCCGCTGTGGATGGGGCAGGCGATGGAGCGGGAAATCCCCGACGCCGGGCTCATCACCGTTCCGGGCGCCGGTCATTTTGTGTATTTAGAGCGTTTGAACGAGTTTACGCGTATCGTACGCCATTTTTTACTGGAAGATAGGAAGGGGGAGCGGAAACGGTGACAGGATGGATCCAGCGGGCGCTTCCCGTGCTGCTCACGCTGCTGATGGCGGCGGGGGCGATCGTCGTCTGCGCGCATAAACTGGTTCACTTTCTGCAGCTGGAGAGCTATCAGCTGCCCGGATACTTCCGCTCGGTCAAGCGCAATGCCGCGCAAGCGCTGCTGCCGGGGCTCGTGCTCGCGGTGGCCGGGCTCGGCGCGCGGGCGCTGACGGGCGGTTCGCCGTCCCGATGGTGGCTGGCGCTCGCGTGGCTGGCCGTATTGCTGGCGGCGGGCTTGCTCTTCGCCTATCTGCGCCGGGCGAAGGCGAAAAAGCCGCTCGTCTTTACACCGCGGGTCAGGCGGCTATACGCCATGCTGGCGGCGATTTCCTTCGCGCTGTGCAGCCTTTGCATGGGGCTTTTCGGTACGCTGGGGCTGGCCGTTTTGCCCGCGGCGCTGCCGCTGGTCGTGGCGCTGTGCGCGCTGCTCGCGCAGCCGATCGAGCGTCATATCAACATGGGCTTTTTCCGCGATGCGCAACAAAAACTCGACGCCAGGCCGGGGCTCATCCGCATCGGCATCACGGGCAGCTATGGCAAGACGAGCACGAAGTTCCTGCTGGGCACGATCCTCTCCGAACGGTTTAACGTGCTGACGACGCCCTCGAGCTTCAATACCCCGATGGGCGTTACGCGCATCATCCGGGAGAAGCTGCAGCCTTACCATGAGGTGTTCATCGCGGAGATGGGCGCGCGCCACGTGGGCGATATCGCGGAGCTGGTGGAGCTGGTGCATCCCACGGTCGGCCTGCTTACGTCGGTCGGACCGCAGCATCTGGATACGTTCGGCACGCTTGAGAACATCAAGAATACGAAATACGAGTTGATCGAGGGCCTGCCGCCCAGCGGCATCGCGGTCTTCGCACGGGACGGCGCGATTTGCGAAGAGCTTTATGCGCGCTGT
This sequence comes from Bacillota bacterium, assembly GCA_023404715.1. GTDB lineage: Bacteria > Bacillota > Clostridia > Christensenellales > Aristaeellaceae > Beduinella. The sequence goes on from JAEYAR010000027.1 coordinate 40,348, forward strand.
GCGCTTACGGATAAACACCTGGCGGGCGAGGGCCTGCGGGTGGAAAATCTGACGGTCGGCCCTTTCGGCAGCCGGTTTGAGCTGTGCCAGTCGGACGGGAAGCGCGCGGTCTGCGAGACAAAGCTGCTCGGCGAGCACGCGATCGGGAATTTGCTGCTATGCGCTACGGCGGCGAGCTGCCTCGGGCTCACGCTGGAGGAGATCGTCCGGGGGATCAGGCGCTGCGAGCCGGTTGAGCATCGCCTGCAGTTGATCGCGGGCGCGGGCGGCGTGACGGTGATCGACGACGCCTTCAACGCCAACCCGCGGGGGGCGCAGGCCGCGCTTCGCGTGCTGAGGGGCTTCCCGCAGCGGCGCATCATCATCACCCCCGGCATGGTAGAGCTCGGCGGGGAGGAGGATGCGTTTAACGAGGCGTTCGGCCGTGAGATGGCAGGCAGCGTGGATATCGCGATTCTGGTCGGCAAAAAGCACACCGCGCCGATCCGCAAGGGGCTCCTGAGCGCGGGTTTCGACGAGCGCAGCCTGCACGTGGTAGGCAGTCTGGAAGAGAGCACGCAGGTGTTGGGCGCCCTGGTCAAAGCCGGAGATACCGTGCTCTACGAAAACGACCTACCCGACAATTACAGCGAGGGCTGATCGTCTATCCCCGGCTGTGAAGCCACTCGAACCGGACAGGAAGGCCGTAAGGCCGCTATAGGAGGGCATGAGCTTGAACAATCTGACGATGGCGGTCATCTTTGGCAGCCGTTCTTGCGAGCACGACGTTTCGATCATCTCGGCGCTGCAGTGGATGGATGCGGCGGACAAGGCGAGCTATCACGTCGTGCCGCTGTACATCGCGCGCGACGGCCTATGGTATACGGGCGATAAGCTGCGCCAGATCGAGGCGTTTCGTACCTTTGATCCGCAGACAGAGGGGATCGTGCGCGTGCAGCTGGACACGAGCGCGAACGCGGGGGATCTATGGGCCTGGCCGCCCAGGCATGCGGGCGGCTTGTTCGGACGCAAAGAACCCAAGCCCCTTTGTCACATCGATGTCGCCGTTCCGGTATTGCATGGGCTGAACGGCGAGGACGGTACGGTACAAGGGATGCTGGAGCTGGCGAACATCCCCTATACCAGCGCGGGACTGCTGGGCTCGTCGGTCGGCATGGACAAGATCGCCATGAAAATGCTCTTTCGCGGGGCGGGCTTTCCGGTGGTGGACGGCGACTGGTTCACGCGCGACCTTTGGCATGAGAAGCGCGCGGAGATTCTGGAACGCCTTGAAGCGCGGCTATCCTACCCGCTTTTCGTCAAGCCTGCGAACCTGGGCTCCTCGATCGGCATCACGCGTGCGACGGATCTGGCGTCCCTGGCCGAAGCGATCGATGTCGCGGCGTCGTTCGACAGGCGCATCCTCGTTGAAGCGGGCGTCGAGCACCCGGTGGAGGTCAACTGCGCGGCGCTCGGCTACGGCGCGGACGTGCAGGTCTCCGTCTGCGAGATGCCGATCTCCTCTGGGGATATGCTCGATTTTGCAAAGAAGTACCTGGCGAACGCATCGAAGAGCGGGGGGAGCAAGGGCATGCAATCCCTCTCGCGTGTGATCCCCGCGCCGGTACCGGCGGATATGACGCAGCGCATTCAGGACCTCTCGCGCGATATCTTTCGCGTTCTCGACTGCAAGGGAACCGTGCGCATCGACTTCATGATCGACGCGAAGACGGATGCGCTGTACGTAGGCGAGGTCAATACCATCCCGGGTTCGCTGGCCTTCTACCTTTGGGATGCATGCGGCGTTCACTATCCGGAGCTGGTAGAAAAGATGGTCGAATATGCGTTCAAGGCGCATGCGGATAAGAACCACAACGTCGTCGCCTATGATTCTACCATTTTACAAGGCTATGTAAACGGCGCCAAAGGCGCGAAAAAAGCGTAAGGAGGCGATCTGTGAGATGAACGAATGGGATGACGTCCGGATGGATGACGGCGGCTACGCCGGGGAGGAGCAGACTTCGGAGATGGGGGCTGATCAGCCCGAAGAGGGCGCCGTATACGAACAGCCCGTATATGAAACGCCCTATGAGCCCTATGGCGTGCCGGAGGCGGAAGCGCCGCCGCGCCCTACGATCCTATCTACCAACATGACGGTCAATTTGATCTGTACGCTCGCCTCCATGTTGGGCGTATTTGGCCTGTTTCTCTACTTTGCGGATAAACGGAGCCATGCGGTGCATCGCTACGCGGTGCAATCGACCGGATTGCTCTCGGTCGTCTTGTTCGCCTCGCTCGTGATATGGGTTTGTTCGCTGGCCTTTGCCTTAATTCCGCTGCTGGGGTGGATCCTGTCCGCCGTCTTGAACGTCGCGAATTTAGGGGTCCTTTGTGCGAGCGTCGTGCTGCGGGTGCGCATGATGCTGCACGCTTACAGAGGGGAAGCGTACGTTTTGCCGTTTATCGGGGAGAGATTACGCGCATTTGAATAAACGTAATGTGGATGAAAGCGCTTTCGAAGAGAAGAAAGCGCTTTTTTCATGCTTCCTGAGGGACTTTTTCATTTTGGCAGAAAAAACCGACCTAAAGGTATTGACAAATGCAGGCGGACGGGCTATATTGTTATAGACGACTTCTACAAAAACAGTTTCACAATATGCATACGTTTTTTGACGCCGGACAAAAAGAGAAAACCGGGATGATCAAAAGCGACAATTGCTTCCGATAATCCCGGTTTTGAGGATATCACAAAACCTATACGAAACGGGCCGTTTCGGCGGGCTGTATATCGATCAGGGGAATCAAAGGGAAACGATACATCGTATGCTTTTTATCGCTCCGAGGTGGAAGCGCTTACATCTCGTTCATACCAGAGACGCCGCATGTTTATGGACGTTTCTGTGTGAAATATCAAAGCAAACGGAGGAGTGCCCAATGAAAAAGTTTCTTGCCCTGCTTCTCGCTGCCGTCATGCTGTCGTCCTTTGCGGTCGTAGCTGGCGCGGAAGAGACCACCCTCACCGTCTGGTGCTGGGATCCGGCCTTCAACATCTATGCGATGAACGAGGCCGCGAAGATCTACAAGGAGATCAACCCCGACGTTACCGTGAATGTCGTGGAGGTTTCCTCCGCAGACTGTGAAACCCGCCAGACCGCTGCGTTTACCTCCGGTCAGCTAGGCGACCTGCCCGACATCATCCTGATGCAGGACAACTCCGGCCAGAAATTCCTGCAGACGTTCCCGGGCATGTACTACGATTTGACCGGCAAGGTCGATTACTCCAATTTTGCCGACTTTAAGGTCAATTACTTCGTCTCCGAAGGCAAGAATTACGCCGTTCCGTTTGACAATGGGTGCGCGGCGATGTTCATCCGCACGGACGTCCTCGAGCAGGCCGGTTACACCCTCGCGGACGTCACCGACATCACTTGGGCGCGCTTCATCGAGATCGGCAAGGACGTCAAGGAAAAGACCGGCATGCCGATTCTGACCTGTGAGATGGGCTTCGCCGACTTCCTGATGATGGTTCCGCAGTCCGCCGGCACTTGGTATTTTGACGATGAGGGCAAGGCCAACATCGCTGGTAACGAAGTGCTGAAGGCGACGCTGGAAGCCACCAAGGCGCTGGCTGACGCGGGTATCGTGTACGAAGCGGTCGATTGGGCAGAGTACATCAGCGCGCTGAACACCGGAAAGGCCGCTTCCACCATCCAGGGCTGCTGGATCCTGGGCTCCGTCGTGCTGGCGGAGGATCAGGCGGGCAAGTGGGGCGTTACGAACATCCCGCGCCTAGAGGTCGAGGGCGCCACGAACTACTCAAACCAGGGCGGCTCTTCCTGGCTGGTGCTCAACAGCTCCAAGAACCCCGATATTGCGGTAGACTTCCTCAACAAGACGTTTGCGGGCTCCTCTGATTTCTATCAGACGATCCTAAAGTCCTCCGGCGCGATCGCGACCTATCTGCCCGCGGCGCAAGGCGCGGCCTACGCAGAGCCGCACGAGTTCTTCGGCGGCCAGCCGGTCTTCGCGGACATCATGGCCTATTCCGCCCAGATCCCGAAAGTTAACCTGCAGCTATACAACTACGAAGCGCGCGACGCCCTGCGCGACGCCCTGCAGGCATACCGCGACGGCGGCGACCTGGACAGCCTGATCCAGGAAGCGCAAGATACCGTCGAATTCCTGATGGACGAATAAGCAAAAGGTTTTAACGGTTTGCGGGATGCCGGATACCATCCGGCATCCCGCTTTTCAAAGAGTTGGAGGCGATCGGCATGACCACGACCAATGCGAAGCCGCGCAAAAAAAGCCGGGGTCTTGAACACCACATCAACCGCGTGGGATGGCTGTTCATCCTGCCGGCGGTGGCGCTCATCCTCGTGCTGTGCTTCTATCCGATGATCGATGCATTCATCCTCTCGTTGCAGAAGGGCAAAGGAAACAACCTGAGCTTTAACGCTCTGGGCAATTACGCGCGCCTCTTTAAGGACAAGGTGTACATCCAGGCGGTCGGCAATACGTTCTTTTACCTGATCATCCAGGTGCCGATTATGCTGGTGATGGCGCTATTGCTGGCATCCATGCTCAACGACAAGACGCTGAAATTCAAAGGCGTTTTCAGAACGCTGATCTTCCTGCCTTGCGCTACGTCGCTCGTATCCTGCTCGATCATCTTTAAACAGATTTTCTCCCCATCCGGGCTCGTGAATACGCTGATGCTCGGCTGGGGCTGGATCAGCGAGCCGTATCCGTTCCTGACCTCTCCGATAAGCGCCCGGATCATCATCATCGTCACGATGCTATGGCGCTGGACGGGTTATAACATGATCTTCTATCTGGCCGGCCTGCAAAACATCGATTATCAGGTGTATGAGGCCGCGCGCATCGACGGAGCGTCCGCGACGCAGCAGTTTACGAAGATCACCGTACCGCTGCTCAAGCCGGTCATCCTGATGACGACAGTGCTCTCCACCAACGGCACGCTGCAGCTCTTCGACGAGGTCAAGAACATGACGAAGGGCGGGCCGAACAACGCGACGACGACGATATCGACGTACATCTACAAGCTGACGTTCGAGCAGGTGCCACAATTCGGCTATGCCTCGGCGCTGGCTTATACGATCTTTATCATGGTCGCCATCCTTGCGTTTATGCAGATGAAGGTAGGTGATAAGGAATGAGCCAGGTCAAGAGACGGTATAGGAAGATAAAGCCTGCGCGCGTGGCCAAGTATGCGTTTTTATCGCTGGCTGCGTTCCTATCGGCTTTCCCGTTTTACTGGATGCTCGTCTCCGCGACGAATTCCAACCAGGCCATTATGGAGATGCACATGCTGCCGGGATTCAACCTGGGCGAGAACTGGAAGGCGCTTACGGAGAATTATAGGCTGGGCACGGCGTTTTTGAACAGCCTGCGTAACGCCACGGTGACGACATTGGTCGCGCTATTCGTCAGCTCTTTGGCAGGCTATGGGTTCGTCGTCTATCGAGACAAGTACAAGAACATGGTCATGAGCCTGCTGATGCTATCCATGATGGTGCCAGCGGCGGCGACGCTCATTCCGATGTTCCGCATGTTCAGCCAGATGCACCTCAACAACACGCTGCTGGGCGTGATGCTGCCGTCTATCTCGACGGCCTTCCTAATCTTCATGTTCCGTCAGGGAACGCAGACATTCCCGGACGCGATCATTCAGGCGGCGCGTATCGACGGATTGGGGGAATTGCGCATCTTTTTGCAGATGTATATGCCCATCATGAAGCCGACCTATGCGGCTGCGGCGACCGTGACGTTCATGAATACGTGGAACGCCTATCTATGGCCGCTGGTCATCCTGCAAAGTCCCGATCAGATTACGATGCCCATCCTCATCGCCAACACGATGGACGTATACGTGGTCGATTACGGCATGGTCATGCTGGCCGTTTCGTTGTGTACGATCCCGACGCTGCTGCTCTTCTTCGCGCTCCAAAAGAGCTTTGTCGAGGGCATCCTGGGTTCGGTCAAGTAAATTGGGGAACAAAGACAGCAACGGGCATATCGTCAAAGCGGCGATATGCCCGTTTCGTCGCGCTTTAAAGCCGCACCCGTTTTACCCTTGCCCCCTTTACGATAGCCCTTTGCAATCTCGGAAACACAAGCATCGCCAACACGCCGCCGATTAAGGCGGTGACAAGTTGAGGGATAGAAAACATATGGGATATAACCGCCGCTTGCGGCTCCGGTAAGCCTAAAAACAAAGGCAGGGCGATTCGCACGATCCCGACATACAGCATTAAAAACTTTGCGAGTGCGGCGGCAATCAGCGCGGCAATATAAGCGGTGTATTTTTTCCCGCCAAGGCGGCGATTGCCGATGAAATGCCAAAGCGGTACAAGCACAACGTTTCCCGCCGCAATAAAGGGAATCAGCGTCCATAGCGGCCCGATACCCAAAAACTTTGCCATAACTGGCGACATGATCGCGACGGTCAGCCCCGACGCAAGGCCGCAAGTCATTGCCGATGTGATAAGCAACAGATTGACAATAGAACCGGTTACAATGATATTCCCCAAAGGCGCGGTTGCAGACTGTGACACGATCAATAGAGCTATGAAAATCGCGGTACGGGTAATCCATAAAATCTTATTCTTATTTTTCAAAATCATCCCCCTATCCCCAAGGGACTCTTAGAGATGTCCCTTGCTTTTATGTCGCCATTATACTACAATCGAGAAAAATCTCTTGTTGCATACGCAACAAACGGACGGTGAAGGGCATGGACAATCCCCAAAGCTATATTGAAGACTTATCGCACACAAAGCTGTTTGCCGGAATAACCTCAAAAGAGCTTGCAGGGCTTCTCGATTGCCTCGGCGCACGGCGCGCCGAATATGCAAAGGGCGACTTGATCATCGAGGAAGGCAGCCGGGTACATGCGTTTGGCGTCATGCTATGCGGACATGGACGCTCCATCAAATGGGACGCCGCGGACAGGCTGATCATCATTACCCTGCTGCAAAAGGGCAGCGAAATCGGTGTGCTGCTGGCGGCGAGCCCGGCGTATGAAAGCCCGGTAGCCGTACAGGCGCTAGAGGCCGTTTCTGTGTTGCTCATTCCCTATGACCGCCTGCTTGCCCGCTGCCACAAGGCATGTCCAAAGCATGAAAGGCTGCTGCGCAACTATATCGGCATCGTCGCGGAAAAAGGGCTTGTGCTGCACGAGCGCATAGACTGTTTATTAAAGCCCTCCCTGCGCGGTAAAATGATGAATTATCTCTTGCGAGTATCCCGTGAACAGCAAAGCCGCACGATCACAATTCCGATGAACAGAAACGAGATGGCCGAATACCTCAACATCGAGCGCAGCGCACTTTCAAGGGAACTATCCTGTATGAAGCGCGATGGGCTGATTGATTATCACAAAAATAGATTTCAGATATTGTGATTGGAATATTGAGGGATACGCCGCGTATGAGATCACAGCGGCGTATCGCCGGCGATCAATTCGTCTGTGAAAAGAAATCTTCCGCGATGCGGGCCGCCTCGGCGGCGTCGCTAGCATAGTAGTCCGCGCCGACGCTTTGCGCGTAGTCCTGCGTAAGCACCGCGCCTCCGACCATGACGCGGCAGTTTGCGCCCGCCGCCCTGAGCGCTTCGATGGTCTGTCGCATGGACTTGACGGTCGTAGTCATCAGGGCGCTTAAGCCGACCAGACGCACGCCCTCTTCGAGGACGGCCTGCACGATCCGCTCGGGCGGTACGTCGCGGCCCAGGTCGATGACGCGAAAACCGTAATTTTCGAGCAGCATGCGCACGATGTTCTTGCCGATATCGTGGATGTCGTCCTTGACCGTCGCGAGAAGAATGGGCCCCTTCGTCGCTCGCTTTGGGGCTTCTTTCAAGCTGCTAAGGTATTCAAAACCCGCCTTCACCGCCTCGGCTGAGGCCATGAGCTGCGGTAAAAAGATTTCGCCCCGTTCAAAGCGGTCGCCGGCCTCGTTCAGGGCGGGGATAAAGCGTCCGTCTATGATGCCGGCCGGCGTCTCTTCTTTCAGTAATGCGCGCAGGGCGTCTACGATCTGGCCTTTGCGCCCGTTTAGGATGAGGGCATGCAGATCGGGCGCTTCGGGCGAGGCAGGCGTTGCGGAGGGGGAGGGCGCCGCCGCGCAGGCAGTGATGTAGCGCGTTGCGCCCGAATCCGCCCCGCAAAGCACACGGAAGGCGCGCACGGTCTGCATGGAGGCGGAGAGGGGATTGAGAATCGGCAGATCCAATCCCGCGCCCAGTGCCGCCGCGAGAAAGGCGTCGTTGAGCGCCGCGCGCGCCGGGAGCCCAAACGATACGTTGCTCACGCCCAGCACCGTGCGCAGGCCCAGGCGATCCTTCACCATGCGCAGGGCGCGCACCGTCTCCATCACCTGGCGCTGGTGCGTCGAGGCGGTCAGCGTCAGGCAGTCGATGAAGACGTCCGAGCGGGGAATGCCCAAGACGAGCGCGCGGTCCAGGATGCGCTGCGCGATGGCGAAGCGTCCCTCCGCCGTCTCCGGGATGCCCGTGTCGTCGAGCGTGAGGCCGACGACGGCCGCGCCGTAGTGCCGGGCGATGGGCAGGATCGTCCGCAGACTATCTTCCTTGCCGCTCACGGAGTTGATGATGGGCTTACCGTTATAGGCGCGTACCGCAGCCTCGACGGCAACCGGGTCGGCGGAGTCGATCTGCAAAGGCAGGGGGCACACGGCCTGCAGGGCGCTGACGAGGCGGGAGAGCACCGCGGGCTCGTCGATGTCGGGCAGGCCGGCGTTGACGTCCAGCAGGTCCGCCCCCGCATCCTGCTGTGCGAGCGCCTCACGCAGAACGTAATCGTCGTCGCCGGTGCGCAGCGCGTCCTTGAGGCGCTTTTTACCGGTCGGGTTGATGCGCTCGCCGATGACGGCAGGGGCGTCCGAAAGGAAAAATGTGCGAAGCCCGCTCGTAACCGCGCAGACCTCCGGGGGGTGGCGCTGCGGCGGACGTATTGCCGATAAGCGATCCCGCAGCGCACGGATGTAAGCCGGCGTCGTGCCGCAGCAGCCACCCAGAACGGTGACGCCCAGCTGCGTCATCTTTACCGCCCAGTCCGCAAACTCGTCGGGCGTGACGTCGTAAACCGTAAGGCCGTCTACCTCGCGCGGCAGACCCGCGTTTGCCTGCACGATGAGCGGAACGGACGATACGGCGGCCATGCGCCGTACGATGGGCTCGAGCTCCCGGGGGCCCAATGAACAGTTGACGCCCAGCGCTGCGACGCCCAGCGCGCCCAGCGTGACGGCGGCCGTCTCGGGATCGGTGCCTAAAAATGTGCGCCCGTCCTGTTGAAAGGTCATCGTCGCAAAGACGGGCAGGCGAGAGCGCTCCCTCGCGGCGAGAACGGCGGCCTTGGCCTCCAGCAGGTCGCTCATCGTCTCTATGAGCACCAAATCCGCGCCAGCCCGTGCGCCCGCTTCGACCTGACGGACGTAAAGGGCGTACGCCTCTTCGAACGAAAGCGTGCCGAGGGGGTTGAGCAGCGCGCCCGTCGGCCCCAGGTCCAGGGCTACATAGCGGGGGGCAGCAGAGCGTGCGAGGCGGACGCCGGCCTCGACGACGGCCTCGACCCGATCGCCGAACTTGAGCGCGTTTGCGCCGAACGTGTTGGTCGAGACCACGTCGCAGCCGGCCTCGACATATGCGCGATGGATGCCGGCTACGACCTGCGGATGCGTGAGATTGAATGCCTCCGGCAGTTCGCCGGCAGGCAGACCGCGCTGCTGGAGCATCGTACCCATCGCGCCGTCGAAGATCAAAAATTCACGGTTTAAGTCCATTGTCCAAAGTCTCCTTTGTCTGTGTGGGGCCGCGCATGCACGGCGCGTCTGCGGCGTCCGCCCTGCGGTAGGCGCAGGCATCGCGTTTGCGGCAAGAGCGGCAGCCGGGCGTCTCGCTCGCCGGTTTCCCCCGGTATAAACCTACGAAGGCGGTGACGCTTTTTTGCGGCACGAGCAGGCAGCCGGGGGTGAGGCCGATGCCCAAATGCCTTTGCATAGAGAGCAGCCTTTCCATCAGGCTCTGGCACGTAAGCGGCAGGTCGCCGTAGCCGGGGCTGAAGCGCGCGCCCGTCCGCAGCCCGGCGGGCGCGGCCTCGCGGGCCAAATCGCGGCAGCAGGCGTCCGCCGCGGCTTCAATGCACGCGCTCATCGCGGCGTCGAGCAGCAAGGCGTCCGACAGGCTGCGCCGCTGCTGGATGAGAAGCGTCCGCTCCGCGTCCAGGCCGAGCGTAACGGCTAGCAACGCGCATCCTTGAGCGCCCGCCAGATGCTGCGCGATGGAGCGGCCCGGCAGGGCAAAACCCCCCGGTTCGAGCAAAGGCGCATCCCCCTGAAAGGAGAGCGCCATCGTACGGTATCGCCATAAGGGCCGGGCGGCGCTTATGCATAGCGCGATCATCGCGTCGATCCGTTCGCTCGTCGACGCGTCCGGTTGCTGTGCGCGGTAGCCCAGATAGCGCAGCACCTCCGCGCGATCGACCTCAGGCGCGTACATATCCGTGCTCCTGAAGATACCCGAGCTCGCGCGTAGCGATGTCCGGGTGGTTCATGGTATAGAGATGCACGCCGTCCACCCCCGCCGAGAGAAGGTCCATAACCTGTGCGGCGGCCATATCGATGCCTGCGCTGCGCAGCGCCGCCGCATCAGAGGCGTAGCGATTGAGCAATCGGACGACAGCGGCAGGAAGCGAAGCGCCGCACAGGAAGATCATACGCGCTATTTGGCTCTTGCTCAGGATGGGCATGACGCCGGCGCAGATGGGGGATCGAATCCCAGCCACGCGCGCCCTATCGATGAATCGATAAAAATAGCTGTTGTCGAAAAAGAGCTGGCTGATAAAGATGGATGCGCCTGCTTCCTCCTTATCCTTCATGCGGCGCAGGTCGTCGTCGAGCGAATGGCAGCCGATATGCCCCTCGGGATAGCAGGCGGCGCCTACGCATAGCCCCGCCTTGCGTAGCGCCGCGATCAGTCCGTCGGCATGCGGATAGGCGAGCGGGACGTCAGTCCCCGCAGCATCCCCGCGCAGAGCAAGCACGTTTTCTACGCCGGCGGCGCGCAGGTTTTCGATGTTATGCATCACGCCTTCGCGTGTAAAGCCGGCGCAGGTTTGATGCGCGAGGGCAGCGAGTCCGAAGGAACGCTGGGCGTCGCCGGCGATGTCGATGGTGCGCGTGCTGTCGCCCAGGCCGCCCGCGGAGCAGGTGACGCTCACGAAGGCAGGGCGCAACGGCGCAAGCTCCCTGAGCACGTCGTGCGCACGCGCTATGCTGAGATCGCCTTTGGGCGGGAAAATTTCAAAAGAGAGGGTCGGACGGCCCGTTTCAAAGAGAGAAGATATCCGCATAGAGCACCTCTTTGCCTATTTTATAGAATCCATTATAACATATGTCGGGCGGATGTTTACAAAAAATGCGGGAGAAAGTGCCAACGTGAAGATTTTTGTGTCAACCGCCCGCCGATATGCTATAATGACTCCATCTGGTATTATGACGGTTATTGGAGTGTACGACATGCGGATAGTGATAGTCGGCGATGGCAAGATTGGCCATACGCTGGCGGAGACCTTGTCTCGTGAGGGGCATGACATCGTCATCATCGACAAAAGCGGTACGGCGCTGAGCAAGAGCATCGATACGTTAGACGTTCTTTGCATCAAAGGCAACGGCGCGAACATTCCGACGCTGATCGAAGCGGATGCTCAGCATACGGACATCATCATCGCGGCGACGGCGAGCGACGAGACCAACATGGTCTGCTGCCTGATCGCCAAGCATATGGGCGCGCAGTACGCCATCGCCCGCATTCGCGACCCGGAATATAACAACAGCCTTTCGCTCATCAAGAAAGAGCTATCGATCGACTTGGCCGTCAATCCAGAGCGCACGACCGCGCTGGAGATCAGCCGCTTGCTGCGCTATCCCTTTGCCTCCAAGGTAGAGATCTTTGCGCGCGGGCGCGTTGAAATGGTCGAATTTCGCGCGCAGGCGGGCGATCCCGTGGTGGGCGTTCCGCTATATAAGCTAAGCGGCTCCGCGTCCGGCTTGCCGCAGGTGCTGTACTGCGCGATCGAGCGATTCGGTGAAGCGATCATCCCAGGCGGCAATACCGTGATCGAGCCGGGCGACCGCGTGCACGTCGCAGCGGACATTCCGACGATCACCGGCTTCTTCCGCCATCTGGGCAAGCACGAGCTGCGCGTGCAAAACGTGATGGTGCTCGGCGGCGGGCGTATCAGCTTTTACCTCGCTAAGCTCATCTCCTCGCTGGGCATGCGCGTGACGATCATCGAGATCGACAAGCATAAGGCGCATAGCCTGGCTGAGCAATTGCCGGATGCGGATATCATTTACGGCGACGGAACGGATCAGGAATTGCTGGTTACCGAAGGCATCGGCGATATGGACGCGTTTATCGCGCTGACGGACCGGGACGAGGAAAACCTGCTCACAGGGATCTACGCCCAGAAGATGGGCGTCAAAAAGGTCGTCGTCAAGATCAACCGCGCCAATTATACGGACATCGTCTCCTCGATGGGCATCGACAGCGTCGTCACGCCCAAGCAAATCACTTGCGATACGCTGCTTCGCTACGTGCGCGCACGCGCGAACAGCCGCGGCACGGTCATCGAGCGCATGTACCGCATCCTGGACAACAAGGCTGAAGCGCTCGAATTCATCGCGGTCGAGGAAGACCCGTACATCCGCGTGCCGCTACGGGATCTTGCGATCACCCGGGATACGCTGGTCGCCGTCATCGTGCGCGGCGGCCAAATCATCGTGCCGTTCGGCGACGATTACATATTGGGTGGGGATTTCGTCATCATCATCACCAAGCAGCAGGGCGTCGTGGATTTGAAAGACGTCCTCAAGGTGCATGGAGGGAAAGCGTGAATATTCGTCTTGTGGGGAATCTTCTGGGCAAGATTCTCTTGTTGGAGGCGGGCCTCATGGTGCCCTCCCTGGCGGTATCGCTTGTATATCGTGGACCGGACCGCATGGCCTTTATCGCGACGATTCTGCTGCTGCTCGCAGCGGGCGGCGCGGCGAGCCGGTTTGTGCGCCCCAAGTCACACGACATGCGCGCTAGAGAGGGTTTCCTCGTCGTGAGCGCGGCTTGGATCCTGCTCAGCCTCTTCGGGTGTCTTCCCTTTTACATCAGCCGCGCGATTCCGCATTTTGTGGACGCCTTGTTTGAGGCGGTTAGCGGCTTTACGACCACCGGCGCGTCTATTCTGTCTGAAATCGAGTCGCTGCCGCGCGGTATCCTATTCTGGCGCAGCTTTACGCACTGGATCGGCGGCATGGGCGTGCTGGTTCTGACCCTCGCGATCACCCCAAAGGTGACGGGACGCACATCGCACCTGGTACGCGCGGAGTCGCCGGGCCCCGATCTGTCTAAGCTCGTACCCCGCATGGGCGAGACGGCGAAGATCCTGTATCTCATCTACGTCGCCCTGACTGTGCTGAACATCTTCGCCCTGTTGCTGGCGGGCATGAACCCGTACGACGCGTGCATCCATGCGTTCGGCACGGCGGGAACCGGAGGCTTCTCAAGCCGCAACGCATCGGTCGGGGCGTATGCGTCGCCTGCGATCGACGCGATCACGACGGTTTTTATGCTGATGTTCGGCCTGAACTTCGCCTTTTACTTCCATGCCCTATCCTTTGGCGTCAGAAAGGCGATTCGCAATGAAGAGGTGGTTTGTTATCTGGGCGTCGTGGCCGTCGCCGTGTGCATCGTGACGCTGAACATTTTGCCGATTTACGGCGGCAGCCTTTTTAAGTCGCTGCGTTACGCCTCCTTTCAGGTGGCCAGCGTGGTATCGACTACGGGTTATTCTACGACGGACTTTAACGCCTGGCCGCAAATGAGCAGGGCCGTGCTGATGGCGCTGATGTTCATAGGCTCCTGTGCAGGCTCCACGGCGGGGGGCATCAAGGTCATCCGAATTATGCTGCTGTGCAAAAGCGTCCGCCGTGAGGTGGAGCATACGTTTATGCCGCGGCGCGTATCCGTCGTCAAGCTGGATGGCAAGGCGGTAGAGGAGAACATTTTAGGTCAGATCGGGCTCTTCTTCTTTGCGTTCATGCTTCTGCTTATAATGGGTTCCGTCTTTGTATCGATCGACGGATTTAGCATGACCACAAATTTTACGGCGGTGCTGTCCATGCTCTCCAACGTAGGCCCGTGCTTTGGCAGCGAGGTGGGCGTCGTGGGCAATTACAGCGTCTTTGGTACGCCGTCGAAGGTTTTTCTGTCTTTTTGCATGCTGGCAGGTCGCCTTGAAATCTTCCCGATGCTGATCCTGCTCCATCCGCGCGCCTGGAGCACGCAGGCGCGCACGGGCCTTCGCAGGCCCAAAGGGAAAATGCGCCGGCGCCTCTAGACCATTGCATTTTAACTACGCATGCGTTAAACTATATTCACCGGCCCGGAAAGAAAAACACGGTTCGGTTGGTAGTCCGGGCGTCATGCAAGCATGATCAGTAACCTTCCCTCCTGGGGTCGTCCGCTTTCCGAAAACGGGCCGGGGAACAGGAGGGTGCAATATGTATATTGCACTAACGGTCTTTTTTGAGGACCCGTTTTGGGTCGGCCTGGTCGAATGCGGGGAAGGGGAAAGACTCCGCGCGGGGCGCGCCGTCTTTGGCGCCGAGCCGAGCGACGCGCAGGTTTATGCTTGGGTGCTAGGCGGCATGCCGGGCATCCGGCTGTCGAGCGAGGTCGCCGTATCGGCGGCCCCGAAACTCGCTGTCAACCCCAAACGCAGGCAACGGCAAGCGCGCGAGCTTTGCATAGGCAAGGCGGGAACGAAGGCACAGCAGGCGCTGGCCGGGCAGAGAGAGGCGTGTAAAGCGGAACAGAAGGCTGCGCGCCGCTTACAGCGCGAGCGGTGCGAGGACGCACGTTTTGAGCGGCGGCAGGCGCACAAAAGGGAAAAACACAAGGGACATTGAAAGTGGCTCCTCCGGCTTGTTTGCTCCGGGGGAGCTTCTTTTATACACCCTTTTTACGAAAGAGAATCCGGACGCCTACGAATGAAGAAATAGGCAGTGGTACGAGCAGTCAACAAAATGGGCAGACGGCGGCTTCAAGGCGCCTCAAATCTTCCTCGTCGGGATGAGCGCGCGCCAGATCGTAGTTTTCAATGAGCGCTTTATACGGCTCCGGGGTGGGTGATGAGGCGAGCTGCTTTTCGTAGCGGGCGCGCACGCTCGAGGGCATTCTGCCTTGGCACATAAAGGCGCCGACAACTTCGTTTGTCTCCGGAATTTGTGCGCGCACGCGGCTTAGAATCTGCTGGAAGTAAGCGTCGTTGCCGCCAAAA
>JAEYAR010000068.1 GCA_023404715.1 Bacillota bacterium
GACCGCCTGCCCGGGCAGCGCGTGCCGTTCCTGCTCGTGCTCAATTTGCAGGATGCGAAGGCGGAGGACGCGGCGCTGGAGGTGCTGCGAAAACGAAAGGCAAATACCCGCATTCGGTCTAGAGATGTAGGCGAAGGGAGAATTAATTTGGTGCTTTCGCTACGCTTGAAGGAAGAACGGGCAATCATGGATGAGCTTGCGGCCATAAAAGGAATGAATAATGTTCATTTGCTCTGCCATGATGGGGAGACACAGCTCTAATGCGTAGAGGAAAGATATCTTACAGGCCTTTTTATCGGCCGCGGTCCTTGCTTTTAAGTACATTGCTCCTTCTAATCGCTTACATAGCCCTGCGATCTTTGGCGGTAACTGACGTGCAAGACCTTCCGGTGGCCCCCTTTGAAGTGCGTTTTTACGATACGCAGGCGTTATGCGCGCTTGCGTATGATGCCAATACGCGGACGCTTTACTGGCCGATTTCGTCAAATGAAGAGATGCGCATTCGAGCTTTAAGCGTCAATAACGGTGCGGCGCGAATCCTCTTTTCGGACGGCTATCACATCGATTACCACAATCCGCAGAAGATCACGATATCGGACGAAAAGTCGCGTTTTGACGCTTGGGTGCAGTTTACACCGCTGCCTGTCGTAAATATAAGGACTGATTCGGGAGAACCGCCCGCCGATGGATATCGCGATGCTTATCAGCACGACGTATTAACGCCTTGTACGGTGAGCGTTTATGACCCTAACTGGCAAGTCAATGACGGAATTTACGGGATACAATATACGGGATCTGTGCATCTGCGTGGCGGCTCAACGCGCAAGATGGATAAAAAGAGCTATCGCTTCAACTTTTCTACCACTAGGGACGGAATAGATAAAAAGAGACAAATTCCTCTTTTGGGCATGCATTCAAACGATGGATGGGTATTGGATGCCTTGTCCGTAGATCATTCTCTAGTGCGCGTTCCTGTCGGTGAGAGAGTGTGGAATGAACTCCTACTTACACATGAGCCGCCTTATATCCGAAACACCCTTACGGGTCAATATGTTGAAATCTTGCTCAACGGGGCTTACCAGGGGCTTTATTACCTGCGCGTGCCTATCCAAGGCGCGACATTAGGGTTGGACTCACCCTATGGAGTGCTCTTCACAGACCATGGATACGCCAATATCGACCTGGATGCGGCCTATACCAAGACGGGTAAACAAAACCGTTTGCAGACGATGAGCATAAGCTATCCTAAGGGCTTGGAAGATTATGATGCATATTGGCCTTTTGTCGCCGAAACGATGAAAAAGCTGATGGATAAGATGTATGCGGGGCAGGGTGACGCGCAGGAGCTTTTGGATATCGAAAATGCTACGGACCTTTGGCTGTTCAATCAACTGTTGTATTCAATCGATACGTCTGAACACACAAAGAACGTTTTTTATTCTAAGCGGGATTGGAGGGATGATGCGGAAAAGCTGTGGCTAACGCCTTGGGATATAGATTTGACGATGCAATTGAGCATTTGCGGCCATGATGCTTCGGCTGTATCGGATGGACATGTCATTGGCGGTTTGTTTTGTACCAAGAGCGTACCGCCGGATGCGGTTGTGAAGATGCCGCTGCTGGATTATCTGCTAGAACCGGAGTATTCTGAGGGAACGGCGCTGCTCAAGGCGCGGTGGAAAGAACTGCGAACTAGCGCTTGGTCGCAAAATGCGTTGACGAAGTACATCGAAGAAAAAGAGGAATTTCTTCGGCAGAGCGGCGCAGCGCAGCGAGACGCCGTCCTTTGGAAGAATGAGGATATTTTTGAACAGATCAAGCAGATGAAGTGCTGGCTAAGGGAACGGGCTGTCTTTTTAGATAGATATATCGGCTCGCTTTAGCGCTTGACATTTACGAATGCGGGCATTATAATGAAAACGTAAATAGTTCCCGTCGAGGAAGAGGAGTACGCATATTCTGCCCATCAGAGAGAGCGGTTCACCGGCTGAAAGGCCGCTCGGGGAAAGGGATGCGGAAGGTCGCTTCAGAGGGATGCGGGGTGAAGACATCAGCCGCGCACGGGTCTGCCCGTTATAGCTTGAGGCGGCGTATGCCGCGAATAAAGGTGGTACCACGGAGCCCCTCCGTCCTTTGGACGCGGGGGCTTTTTTGTTGCCGGAAAGGGGGATGTATATGCACTTTGGCGGATATTTAGCCAAAGGGACGGTCGCCCCGGGCAGGCAGGGTGACCGCACTGAAGTAATAAAAAGGAAAGGGAAACGTAAAGATGGAATCGGAAAAGAAGATCGAAATGGAAAAGGTGTTTAATCCCCAAGAAATCGAGGGAAAGCTCTATCAGGAGTGGGAGGAGAGCGGCTATTTTATCGCGCACCGCGACGAAGGCAAGCGGCCGTTTACCATCGTGATGCCCCCGCCCAACATCACGGGTCAACTGCATATGGGCCACGCCATGGACGGCGTGATGCAGGACGCGCTGACACGCTACCACCGTATGCTAGGCGATGCGACGCTTTGGCTGCCGGGCACGGATCATGCCTCTATCGCGACCGAGGTGAAGATCGTCGAGCAAATGAAGAAGGAAGGCCTCACCAAGGAGCAGATCGGGCGCGAGGCGTTCCTTGCGCGCGCATGGGACTGGAAAAAGGAATACGGCGGCCGTATCGCCCGCCAGACGCGCCGCCTGGGCGCCTCGTGTGACTGGTCTCGCGAGCGCTTTACCATGGATGCGGGTTGCTCCGACGCGGTCATCGAGGTGTTCAATCGCCTGTACGAGAAGGGGCTCATCTACCGGGGCGACCGCATCATCAACTGGTGCCCGGTGTGCAAGACCGCGCTGTCGGATGCCGAGGTGGAATTTGAGGAGCAGGCTTCGCACATCTGGCATATCCGTTATCCGGGCGAGAACGGCGACGTGGTCGTAGCGACCACACGCCCGGAGACGATGCTGGGCGACACCGGCGTGGCCGTAAACCCGAACGACCCGCGGTATACAGAGCTGATCGGAAAGACCGTCACGCTGCCTTTGGTGAACCGCGAGATCCCCATCGTAGCGGACGACTACGTGGACATGGCGTTCGGCACCGGAGCGGTGAAGATGACCCCGGCGCACGACCCGAACGACTTCGAGGTGGCGCAGCGGCATGGCCTGGCGATCCTGCGCGTGATGAACGACGACGGCAGCATGAACGAGAATGCGGGTAAGTACGCGGGAATGGCCTCCCTCGCCTGCCGTAAGGCCGTGGTGGACGAACTCAAGGCGCTGGGGCTGCTCGTCAAGGTCGAGGATTACAGCCACAACGTCGGTACCTGCTATCGCTGCCATACGACAGTCGAACCGCTGGTGAGCCGCCAGTGGTTCGTGAAGATGAAGCCGCTCGCCGAGCCCGCCATCGCCGCCGTGCGCGAGGGGAAGACGCAGATCGTCCCCGAACGCTTTGAAAAGACGTATTTTAACTGGATGGAAAACATTCGGGACTGGTGCATCTCGCGCCAGCTGTGGTGGGGTCATCGCATCCCCGCGTGGTATTGCAAGGACTGCGGCGAGACCGTCGTGGCCCGAAAGGCGCCTACCGCCTGCCCCAAGTGCGGCTGCGCGCACCTACATCAGGACGAGGACGTGCTCGACACCTGGTTTTCCTCCGCGCTGTGGCCGTTTTCTACGCTCGGCTGGCCGGAGCAGACGGCGGACCTGAACTACTTCTATCCGACGGACGTGCTCGTCACGGGCTACGATATCATCTTCTTCTGGGTAGCCCGCATGATCTTTTCCGGCATCGAGCAGATGGGCGAGCCGCCATTCCACACCGTGCTCATCCACGGCCTCGTGCGCGACGCACAGGGGCGAAAGATGTCCAAATCTCTGGGCAACGGCGTCGATCCGCTCGAGGTTATCGAGCGCTACGGCGCGGATGCGCTGCGCTTCTCGCTGGTGATGGGCGTATCGCCCGGAAACGACATGCGCTTCTCGACGGACAAGGTGGAGAGCGCGCGCAACTTTGCCAACAAGATCTGGAACGCATCGCGATTTGTGCTGATGAACCTGGACGGCTATGAATCCCTCGAGGGCAAGGCGTTGGAGTTACCGGATCAGTGGATCCTCACGCGGTTTAACGAAACGGTGGACGAGGTCACGCAGCACCTGAACCACTACGACCTGGGGCTCGCGGCGCAAAAGATATACGACTTCGCCTGGTCGGAGTTTTGTGATTGGTACATCGAGCTGGCGAAGGCAAGGCTGCAGGGCGAGGGCAAGCCGGCCGCGTGTGCGGTGCTCATCCACGTACTCACGGGCATTTTAAAATTGCTGCATCCGTTTATGCCCTTCCTGACCGACGCAGTGTACCGCTATCTGCCGGGCGCAGAGGGCACGATCATGCTCGCCGACTGGCCCAGGGCGGACGCGCACCGCTATGCGCAGGAAGCCGGGCGTATGGAGGGCATCATGGAAATCATCTGCGCGGTGCGCAACCTGCGTGCGGAGATGAAC
>JAEYAR010000079.1 GCA_023404715.1 Bacillota bacterium
CGATATAGGTCGGGATCAACCCGCCGGAAAAGATCATCGTGATCATGAGTAACCAGGCGTAGACGCCCCGGCCGTGAAAATCCTGCCGTTCCTTGGCCAACGGATAAGCGAGCGTGACGATAAAGAACATGTTCACCGCCAAGCCCAGCGCTACGCGCAGGACGGATACGCCGAAGCTGCCCAGAAATGTGCGGTTTTGCATGACCAGCGCATAGCTTTCGCCCGTCCACCCCTTGGGCCAGACGGACACAAGACCTGCCTCTACCGCGTTGGAGGCGCTTAGCGACATCGCCAGTATATGCCAAACCGGGAACAGACATAGCAGCCCGAGCAGGATCAGCACAGCCGCATTGCCAAAGCGGAAGGCCTTGTAAGCCCTCGTATCTCCCAGCATCCGAATCCCCCCCTAAAAGATGCGGTAATCCGCAAAGCGATAGGCCGCGTAGTAGGACGTGCCGATTAAAAAGAACGATACGACCGACTTGAGCAGCCCCACCGCCGTGGCGAGCGAAAATTTGGCGCTCTGCATGCCCAGGCGGTAGACCAGCGTATCGAGAATGTCCGATCCATCCATTACGACCGTGTTGTACATATTAAAGATCTGGTCAAAGCCAGCGTTTAGCAGCTTACCCAGGTCGAGCACCATCATCAGCACGATGATCGAACGCATGCCCGGCAGCGTCACGTGCCAAGTTTGGCGCAGCCTGCCCGCGCCGTCCATGACAGCAGCTTCATAAAGGCTGGGATCGATGCCCGTGATCGCCGCGAGGTACACGATCGTGCCGAAGCCGACGTTCTTCCACACGTCCGTCACGATCAGCAGCGCGCGAAACGCCTTGTTGTCCCCTAGGAAGAAGACGCCCTGCATCCCGATCCCCTCCAGCAGCCTGTTCACGACGCCGGCATTGCCAAACATCGTCGTGAAGATGGAGCCGAGGATGACCCAACTGAGGAAATGCGGCAGATAAATGACCGTCTGTACGCTGCGCCTAAGCGCGTTATTGCGCACCTCGTTGAGCATAAGCGCCGTCACGATGGCCGCCAACATGCCAAAGCCGATCTTCATGACGGCGATCGATACGGTATTGTAGAACACGCTCGCGATGTTCGGCAGAGCAAAGAGCGTACGAAAGTGTTTGAGCCCCACGAAGGGCGAATGCCAAAAGCCCAGGCCCGCCTTAAAATCCTGAAAGGCCATGACGTTGCCGTACATGGGATAGTAATGAAAGACGAGCAGGGCGATCACGCCCGGGATCATCATCATATGCAGGGGAAACTCGCGCTTTATATAGCGCATGCGGTTTGTCGGTCTTACCGCTCTTTTTACGGTCATAGGGCTTCCTCCTCTATTCCCGGAATTTCGGCGTAAGGGATCCGTGCGAGCCGGTGCTCGACCGCGTTCTCATAGGCCACGTACAGCGTGCGGCGCGCATCGTCTGCAAAAGCGTGCGGGTAAAAATAGCACGCCTCCGGCGGTTCGATGGGGAATCCCTCCGACCAGGTCCGCATGCCGTCCCGGCTGACGCAAACCTTGAGACTTGAACGCTCTCGCCAGGGCCTGCGCGCGCAAAAGTTGTTGATCAATAGCACCGCGCTCCCCGTTTTGATCAGCGTCGCCTTTGTACCCGGGTTTGGGATGCCGCTGTCCGCCGGTTCGGTCCACGTCTTTCCGCCGTCGAAGCTTTCGCTGCGCGCGAGCGTGTCCGCCGCCTTATCTCGCATTAGCATGACGAGGTGCCCGGGCTCTGTCTCCACGCAATTGGGTTCCCACAGGCCGCGCGCGCCGCGCAGGCATCCGCTGCGCCGATACGTTTTGCCGCCATCCTCCGATATGGCCACGCCGCAGCGAAAGGGAAAGCGCGCCGCATCCCTTTGCGCCGACGAATCGACGATCCAGTCAAAGTCGTACGTCGTCTCCTGCCAGTAATATGGAAAGACGATCCGTCCGTCCGCGAGCACGATTCCTTGGCGCACCGATACGCCGTTCAGCCCGCACGGGAACGACGCCGGCTCGGTCCACGTCCGTCCGCTGTCGTAGGTAAAGGCGCGGAACGTCTGCAGCTCCCGGTAGTGGCTCTGCGCATCGTACGTATGCAATACGACCATGGGCGTGTTGCCCCCGGTGAACAGCTCGGTCGCCCACACGCCGCGCCGTGAATGGGCAAAGAGCGTACGCGGCCTGCTCCACGTATCGCCGTCGTCCTCGCTGCGGCTCATCATAGCGACGTTTTGATTGTGCGGTTCATATGGGCCGCCGGTCAGGAAAAGGCAGGCAAGGCTTCCGTCCGGCATGCGCCGCAGAACCGGCTCGCGCGCGAACTGTGCGCCAAAATCCCATATCAGGCGCTTTTCCACACAGATCCCTCCTCGTTTAAGCTCGGGGCGGCATATGCCGCCCCGAACGTCAGATCTGATTTTGTGCGAGCCACGCATTGACTTCGTCCGTAATTTGTTCCAACCCCAGCGCGTCGGCTTTCTCTCGGTAACGTTCAAACTCGTCCAGGGGCGCCTCGCCCATGACGATCTTGACGATCATCTCGCTTACCAAGTCGGTGATAAGCGACATGTTCTCCGTCATGGTCGGCGTATCGGGGCCGAAAAAGCGGTTTAGATAGTAAAGATCCTCCGCGATATAGCGGGACGTCACCTGATGGCCGCCCTCCGGGCCGAAGAAGCGGTACCAGCGCCAGTTCGCGCGTTCTCCCGCCTCGTACGCCTCGCACCAGCGTGCAAAGGCCGTCGCATAATTGGGCATCGCCGGGTCGTCCACCTTCATGCCGCCGGCGATAATCGTCGCCGCCCGCTCGTTCTTGACCGCGGGCATAAAGTAGCCCCATGGGTAGATGCTAAAGGCGGTATATGCGTTGGTGCCGGAGGAGTCTTCAATATATTCATCGTAGATCTCCTGCGTCGCCCCGTCGCTGAAACACATCTGATAGCGGTAATTGATCATCTTGACGATCGCTTCGGGATGCTCAAAGTCCTTGCGAAATACCAGGTAGTTGCGCACCGGGTACGTCGCCGTCACCCGGGTTGTCTCGCCGTCGAGACCCGGGATCGGCAGCGCGCGCCAGTCCGCCGCCGGGTCGTTTTCCACGCACGCCGCCAGTAGCCCGGGCTGGTTCGTGGCGGATGGCACGGCGATCGCCACGCCGCACTTGCCCGATGCGTACACGGCGGAAGCGGCGGCGGTATCCATGATCGCAAACTCCGGATGCAGCACGCCCTGCGCGTATAGCTCGTGCAGCTGCGCAAGCCCCGCCTTCACCTCGGGCGCAAAGGCCCCGTACATGACCCGGCCCTCGTTCTCAGGATCGTCCACCCAAAAGTTGTTTTCCGGGTACGCGCCGAAGATATTGAAGAAACCGTCCATCATCATGGCATTCGCCCAGAGCGATTTTTGAAAGACGATGCCGTATGTGTCGTCCACGCCGTTCCCGTCCGGATCCTGCGTAGCAAAGGCGACCATGATGTGCTTCAAATCCTCCCAGTTTTTCGGGTTTTCAAGGCCGAGCTTTTCCAGCCAATCCGTGCGCAGCCACAGCACGGGCGTGGCCTCGCCCGAGGAGGTATCCATCATCGGCAGGGCCATCATCTTACCGTCAAATGTGCACGACTCGATCGCCGCCTTGCCACCGACGCCTTGAACCAGCTCGCGCATGCCCGCCCCGGCGTGCTGCTCGTAGACCTCGTACAGATCGTCGCGGATGAGGCCGCTTTCGGCCAACAGCGCGAGCTGTGCCTTGCTCACCTGTAACACATCCGGGATGTCGCCGGCGGCGATCATCGTGTTGACCTTGTCCGCCAGGTCCGAGGTGGTGAAGGCCAGATGCAGCTTGATGCCCAGGGCCTCTTTATACAGACGGCTCCATACGTTGTCCGCATAGCTGTCCCCCTCGGGAAAGTACTTATTGAGATTGATCGATATGCCGATGGTCATATCGATCGGCTCCTCGTATTTTTCGATGTCTCCGGCGCCGTATGCCGAGAAATCCCCCAACGTCGCCACCAGGTCGTCCGGCCCCCACGCCAGCGCTGTTCCCACAGCGCCCAGCGCCAAGAGCAGCGACAGCATCACCGATATCGCCCGCTTCATATATTCATGCTCCCTTCATTGTGCCGCCGAGTGCGCGCTCGCCTATAATTGCATTATAAGGCCCCTGTCCCTCAGCGTAAATGACGAAATCTTGACATCCTATCGATCTTTTTCACACCCATGCTAGATGTCAAAAATAAGATAGACGTCAATTTATCGTAAACGCATGCAAAACATCTGTGTGGGGCCTATAATAACAAGTGCGGGAGGCCACAGGCCTCCTAGCGGCGTGCGATTTGCAAAATCGCCGACGCGTACCCCGCGTGCGCAGCAGGCGGGGCGAAAAAAGGGGGCATACGCTTGCAGCAGACAAAGATTCGCAACCACACCATCCTCATTCGCCTGATGATCGTCTTTCTGCTGATCGTGCTGCCCATCTTTTGGATCGGGCTGCATTTTTACCGCCAGGGCATCGCCTTGCAGGATAGGTTGATCGCCGCGACGATGAACCAACGTTTCAACGCGCAGATGCGCTTTTTCTCAAATCAGGTCAAGGCGGTCCAAAACGACATGATCTACCTTGCGGATGAAAACGAATTCGCGGCCTTTGCCGGCATGCCGGACGCTTTTTCGCCCTATGAACAGGCGCGGCTGCTCAACGTCTATCAGCGCCGCCTATACACCGTCTACAATACAAACGAATACGTCCGGCGCATCACGCTGCATTTGCCGCTTGTAAAGCGAACGCTGTTGGCGGTCGCGCAAAACGAATCGAGCATTCAGCCGCTCAACGCGGACGCGATGAGCGACGCGCGGGCGCAGGCGCGGCGCACGGCTGGACAGACGACGTTTGTAGACGGGCGCATGCTTTATCTGTACCAGTCGCCCCATCCCAGCGTGCTAACGCAGGGGAAAACGCCCCGCTGCGTCTTTGAGGTGGAGTTTGATTTAGACGGCCTGCTTCGCGAGCTATCCGCGCTCTTTCCGGAACTGCCCGTGCACTACGCCCTGTTGGACGACGCACAGAACATCCTGCGCAGCGACGAATCCTCGCCTGCGCACAAAGCGCTGACGGCGCTCGCGGCGGACGACGCCTTTTGGTCCGCCAACGGCGAGGATGCCTTTGCAGATCTGAGCGAAAAAACGTCCAGCATCCTCTCGCTCGCGGGTGACCTGTATTACGCGCTGCCCCTCTCCTCTCGCGTGCCGGACCTGCGCATCGTCTTCTTCGTCCCGCGCGCAGCAGCGCTATCGCTCGTGAACGATTACCGCGACTGGGTATGGGCGCTGTCCTTTCTGTTGCTCGCCGCCATCGCGCTCTACGGTCTGTACGCCTACCGCTCCGTACAAAAGCCCATCGGGCTGCTGCTCGCGGGCTTTGCGCGGCTTGAGCACGGGGAGATGAACTTTGCAATCAGCTGGAACCATCGCAACGAATTCCGCGACCTGATCGAACGCTTCAACCAGACGCTCCGCCGCCTCAGCGCGCTCATGCGGGAGCTGTACGAGCAGAAAATCCTCACGCAGCAGGCGCAGCTTCGCCATCTGCAGGCGCAGATCAACCCGCATTTCCTCTATAATAATTTTTATATTCTTGACAACATGCTGCTCATGGAGGACTACGCTACGGCGTCCGAATTCCTCAGGCAATTGGGCGACTACTTCCGATACGTCAACCAGTCCGGCCAGCCGAGCGCCGCGCTTTCGGACGAGGTGGGGCATATGCTCGCGTATGCGCATATTCAATCCACGCGCTTTGGCTCCTCGATTGAAACCGACCTGCCGCCCCTGCCGGATAACTTCCCCGATCCGCAGGTGCCCCGGCTCATCCTGCAGCCGCTGATGGAGAACGCGTTCAAGCACGCGCTGGAGCGTTACGAGGGGCGGCGCGTGCTGTGCCTTCGCTATGGCGAAGACGGCGACTTCCTTACGGTCACCCTCGAAAACAGCGGACCGGAAATCGAAGAAGAGCGCCTGCACGCCCTGCGCGCCTCGCTCCGCTCCCCCGCGCAGGCAGGGCCGACGGGCCTGAGCAACGTTCACCAGCGCCTGCAGATCACACACGGCACAGGGCTCGAGTTGAACGCTCGCCCCGGCGGCGGGCTCATCGTCATCGTAACGCTCAGGAAGGATGGGATGCTGCATGCAATATAGGGTCATCATCTGTGACGACGAGGCGTACATCGCCTCGTCTACGGCCATGCTCTTGCAATTACAGGTGCAGCGCGAGTTGGACGTGCACGTCTTTAACGCGCCCGCCGACGCGCTCGCCTGCATTCAGCACGCCAAGGTCGACCTGCTCATCCTGGATATTTGTATGCCCGGCATGGACGGCATCGAGCTCATGAAGCGTGCGCGCGGCCTTTGGCCCGCCTGCCAGATCATCCTGCTTACCGCGCACTCGCATTTTGACTACGTCTTTGAGGCGAACCGTCACGAAAACGTGTCCTATGTGCTCAAGCGCGAAGGGCACGGCGTGCTCCTCGCAGAGGTTGAAAAGGCCTTTGATCGGCTAGGCGCCGTGACGGAGCGCGAAAAGCTGCTGCGGGCTGCAAAGCAGCGGGTCGACAGCAGCCTGCCGTACCTGCAGCGTGAGCTGCTGCTGGACCTGGTGCACGGCATAAGCTATGCGCCCGAGGCTCTCGCCCGCCTGCAATGCGAGCTTTCGCTGAGCGTCGACCTCGCGCAGCCCTTCTCTCTCTACCTGCTCCTCCTGCAGGATTATCCGAAGGACGAGATGTTCCTCAAGCGTGAGGAACGGATGGGGATGCTCCTGTCCATGGACGCCCCGTATCGGCCGGACGGCGTCAACGTCCTTTCCGCCACGCTAGACGGCCAAAGGCTGCTCTGCCTGGCCCAGCGCGCCGGCGGGGGCGCTGTAGCGCCGGTCCAGCTGGAGGGCATGCTGGAAAACATGCAGCAAGCGGTCTACGCGCAGCTAGGCATCCCCCTCTCCTGCGTGTATACGCCTGAACTGCGCGACTGGCGCGACCTTTCCGCACAGTACGAGCGCGCCTCCCTCCTGCAAGCCTCGATGGCCATGGGCGGCGGGGCTATGTGGTTGTTGCCCTCGGACGCCGCACCCGAAAGCACAGAGCGGATGGACGTCCGCTACGCCGCGCGAGCGCGCGGTTGGCGACATGCCTTTGAAAACGGCGATCCACAGGCGGACGCGCTGCTTTCCGCTTTGCTGGCCCCGCTGCGGGCTGCACGCAGCCTAACGGACCTGCCCGCAATGGAGATGTATGCGAACCTGAGCCTGCAGGTCGGCGCCGCCCTGCGCGCCGCGCAACTATCGGGGGACGCAGACCTATTGATGCGCAGGCTGTACGACGCCAGGACGCACGCCGATCCCCAGGCCGCCGCGGCCTTCATCGAAGGCATCGTAGCGCGCATTCGCAGCGGACGTCGGGACGACGCCCACACCACCATGTGCTCTACAGTCGAGCGCGTCTGCGATTACGTGAAGGCGCATTTAGGCGACGACGTGTCCCTCTCGTGTCTGGCCGATCACGCGGGCGTCAACGCCTCTTACCTCTCCCGCCTGTTTAAAAAAGCGACCGGCGAGAACCTGATCGTCTACATCAGCGAGCAAAAGATGGCCTACGCGCGCCGCGAGCTGGAAAAACCCGACGTACGCATACAGGACATCAGCCATGCCCTCGGCTTTTTCAGCCCGGCGTATTTCTCTTTTTTCTTCAAAAAAAACGCCGGGCTTACGCCCAGCGAGTTCAGGGAGGGAAGGCTGCGGGAAAAGTCGTGACGGCGCGCTCCGCCCGGCCCCATCACCCCTTGCGCGCCATGCGGGCGATGACGTCGGCGGCCTCGTCCAGCCCGACCGTGCTGTTGACCATCAGGTGATAGTTACGGAAGTCGCCCCAGGTGTTGCCCGTAAAGAATTCGTAATACGCCGCGCGGCGCTTGTCGTAGCGAGAAAGGTATGCGCGCGGGTCTTTATGGTCGGATTTATAATCCTCCAGCAGGCGGCGGATGCGCTCCTCCATGGGCGCGTAGACAAACGTGTTTAGGCAGTCCGTACGGCTTTGCAGCACATAGTCCGCGCAGCGGCCGACGATGACGCAGGGCCCTTCCTTCGCCACGCGGCGGATGATCTCGGCCTGCGCGAGGAAGACGCGGTCGCCGATGGGCAGGTTGCGGCTGTCGTAATAAAAGCTGTATAGCAGGCTCGAGGTATGCTTTTGCTCTGCCTCCTCCACGCACTGCTCGGACAGGCCGCTCTCCTCCGCGGCCAGGGCGATCAGTTCCTTGTCGTAAAACGGGATGTTTAGCTGCTCGGACAGCTTTTTGGCGATGATCCTTCCGCCGGACCCATGCTCGCGGCCGACGGTGATGATGTTATACTTCATGCAAATCCCTCACTTTCGCTCCAAAGGAAACGTTTGCATCCGACAAAACCTTTCTCTACTGTTATGGTAACGCATTATTTGTGCGTTGTCAACCAATTTTTCCTCGCGTTTTTGAATGGCCACGCCACTTTAGCAAAAGGGGCTTCCAATCCGGAAGCCCCTTTTACTTGAAGGAGAAGAACACATAGAATGCGCTGTATGGCTTAGTTCTTGGAGATTTCGGTGGTCACATCGTTGGCCTTGGGGATGCGCACGTTGAGCGTCATCTCCTCGCCGTTGCGCCAGATCTGCATCTCCACGTCGTCGCCCGGCGTCTGCTTGTTCTTGATGGTGGTGACGTCCTCGTTTGTCTTGACGTCCTCGCCGGCGAACTTGGTGATTACGTCGCCGCGCTGCAGGCCTGCGCGCTCCGCTGCGCTGAACTGCTCGACGCCGCTCACGTACGCGCCGATCGGCAGGTCATATTGCTCGGAAATCGCCTCCGTTACGGTGCTGATCGTCACGCCCAGCATGATATTGCTCTTGCCGGTCTTGACGCTCGTCGCGTCCGGGTCCTTGACGATCTCTTCAATGATGGTCTTCACGTCGTTGACGGGGATCGCGTAGCCGATGCCGTCTACCAGCGATCCGCCGGTCTTGGCGAAGACCACCCCGACCACCTCGCCGTAGGAGTTGAAGAGCGCACCGCCGGAGTTGCCCTGGTTGATCGCGGCGTCGGTCTGCATGGCGTTGATCTCATGCTCGTCGTCCTTGTACGGATAGTTCAGCGCGGAGATGATGCCCGCGGTGACCGCGCCGTTGACCTGGCCCAGCGGGTTGCCGATGACGACGGCCAGCTCGCCGACCTCTACGGTATCCGAATCGCCGAACTTCGCGTAGTTCAGGCCCTTGGCGTCGATCTTGCACACGGCGATGTCGTTATCCGGGGCGTAGCCCAGCACTTTGGCCTCGTACTCCGTGCCGTCGTTCAGGCTAACCTTCACGGTGTCCGCGCCGTTGACGACGTGCGCGTTGGTCACGATGTAGCCGTCCTCGCTGATGATGATGCCCGAGGCCGCGCCCGTCACCTTGTATTCCTGCTGGCGCGGGGCGTTATACCCGTAGCCGAAGGGGCTGTAGCCGTAACCAAACGGGCTGTAGCCGTAGCCGCCGTTGCTGACGGTCTGGGTCGTCTCGGTGGTGATCGCTACGATAGAGCTCTGACACTTTTTGACGATCTCCTTGACGGAAAGGGAATCCTCCTCCGCGGTAGCGGCCTCCAGGCTGAAGTGCTTTTCAGCGGGGACGTTTTGCGCCTCCTCAGCCATCGCGCCAAACGCGGTTACCAACACGAGCAGCAGCGCGGTCGCGACCGCTATGATCATCAAAGACTTGCGGGAATTTTTCATGGTTGCATCTTCCTTTCATCTTTTTTTGCTTTTCGTAAGCATTGGGCTTCCCGCGTTCCTTGCGGTTCCCTTGTTTACGTGCTTAGTATACCGCCGGTTTGGGGCGAAATCATGATGCGGTTTTGAACAAATTTTTCTATTGTTGTGTCGCAATTGTGAACGGCTTCAGGGCTTCGCCGCGGGCGCTTTGGGCGCTACCATGGTCAAGCCGATGCGCTTCTTCTTCTCGTCCACGTCGACGACCCAGACCTTCACGATGTCGCCCACCTTCACCACCTCCGAGGGGTGCTTGATGAAGCGGTTTGTGAGCCGGGAGATGTGTACCAAGCCATCCTGATGCACGCCGATGTCCACAAACGCGCCAAAGTCGATGACATTGCGCACCGTGCCCATGAGCTCCATGCCCGGCGCCAGATCCTTGATCTCCAGCACGTCCGTGCGCAGCAGCGGCGGGGGCAGCTCGTCGCGCGGGTCGCGCCCGGGCTTCATCAGCTCTCCTACGATGTCCGAAAGCGTGGGCACGCCGACGCCCAGCTCCTTCGACAGGCTGTCAAGGCCTGCGGCCTGCACGCGCGCGGGCAACTCGCCCAGCTTGCCCGCCCGCACGTCGCTGAGCGAAAAGCCCAGGTGCTCCAGCAGCTTTTTCGCCGCGTCGTAGGATTCAGGGTGCACGGCCGTCTCGTCCAGCACGTTCTTGCTGCCCGCGACGCGTAAAAAGCCCGCGCATTGCTCAAAGGCGCGCGGCCCGAGCTTGGGCACCTTCTTGAGCTGCGCGCGCGAGGCGATGCCGCTCTCCTCCCGGTAGGCGACGATGTTCTTCGCCAGCGCCGGGCCGATGCCGGCCACGTGAGAGAGCAGCTGGGGCGAGGCGGTGGCGACATCCACGCCTACGGCGTTGACGCAGCCCTCGACCACGCCGTCGAGCGCCTCATTCAGCTGCGCTTCCTTGAGATCGTGTTGGTATTGGCCCACGCCGATGGCCTTGGGGTCGATCTTCACCAGCTCGGCCAGCGGATCCTGCATGCGCCGGGCGATCGATACGGCGCTCCTGAGCGATACGTCGTATTGCGGAAACTCCTCCGCCGCGAGCTTCGAGGCCGAATAGACCGACGCGCCCGCCTCGTTGACGATCATGTAGGAGATGCCGCCGCCGATTTCCTTGAGCACCTCCGCGATGAACTGTTCGGACTCGCGCGAGGCCGTGCCGTTGCCGATGGCCACCGCCGTGACGCCGTGGCGGGCGATCATGGCCTTGACGAGCTTCTTCGCCTGCTCTCGCCGCTCCGTCTGCCCCGGGATCGTAAAATAGCCGACGCCCGTCTCGAGCACCTTGCCCGTCGCGTCCACGACCGCCAGCTTGCAGCCCGTGCGGAAGCCCGGGTCCACGCCCAGCGTCACGCGCCCCTTGATCGGCGGCTGCATGAGCAGCTGATGCAGGTTCTTGGCAAATACGCGCACCGCGTCCGTGCAGGCGCGGTCGGTAAGCTCCGCGCGCACCTCCCGCTCCACAGAGGGCTCGATCAGGCGCGCCCACGCGTCCTGCGCCGCCGTGCGCACCTGCTCGGTCGTCACGCTGCCCGGCCGGACGAACGCTTTTTCCAAAATCGCCATCGCCGCGCGCTCGTCCACCAGCACCGATACGCGCAGGAACTCCTCGCGCTCGCCGCGGTTGGCCGCGAGCACCCGGTGCCCGGGGATGCGCGAGACCGGCTCTGAGAAGTCGTAGTACATGGCGTACACGCTGTCCTCTTCCTTGGTATTCTTCGTCTTGATCACGCCGCTGCGCAAGGCGAGGGCGCGCAGCTGGCCGCGAGCGTCCGCGTCGTCGGCCATGCGCTCGGCGAGGATGTCGCGCGCGCCCGCGAGCGCCGCCTCGGCGTCGGGCACGTCCTTTTCCGGGTCGACATACGGCGCGGCCATCTCCTCCGGCGTGCCGCGCATCTGCGTCTGCAGCAGCAGGGCGTTCGCCAGCGGCTCCAGGCCGCGCTCGCGGGCGACGGTCGCGCGCGTCCTGCGCTTGGGGCGGTATGGGCGGTAAATATCCTCCAGCTCGGCGAGCGTCTGCGCCGCGCTAAGCTTGGCGGATAGCTCCTCCGTGAGCACGCCCAGCTCTGCCATCGTCTTTTCGATGTCCTCGCGCTTCTTTTGCAGGCCGCGCAGGTATTCCAGGCGCTCGTAGAGCTCGCGCAGCACCTGATCGTCCAGCGAACCCGTCGCCTCCTTGCGGTAACGGGCGATAAAGGGGATGGTGTTGC
This sequence comes from Bacillota bacterium, assembly GCA_023404715.1. Taxonomy (GTDB): domain Bacteria; phylum Bacillota; class Clostridia; order Christensenellales; family Aristaeellaceae; genus Beduinella. The sequence goes on from JAEYAR010000079.1 coordinate 12,047, forward strand.
CCTCGTCGATGAGCTGCACCGTATGATCGACCTGCTCCCGGCGCAGGGAGAATTCCTTAACGAGCATGGCGTTGATATCCATAAATCGATTCCTTTCCATACGTCAATGTGATGCGTCTTATTATATCACGCACGGGCCGCAAGGGAAAGTATTGTTCCATACACACGCTCTCTCCGCAATCATCATGGCCAAATAATAGCCATATGATGAACCCCCGCATCCAGCCATAATAGGCGAAAAGGAGGGCTCTTTGCCGTGATTCGATACAACCCGCTATGGAAGACGATGGCAGAAAGAAATGCTACGACATACACCCTCAGGATCATAAACGGCATGAGCCATGCAACCGTTCAACGATTACAGAAGGATTTACCGGTGTCGACGCATACGCTGGACAAGCTCTGCAAGATACTCAAATGCCGTATAGAGGATGTAGTGGAATACATTCCGGACGACGAATGACGTTGAACGCCGATATGGCGCTTTGCACGCATGCCGTCCTATATCAAAAGCCCTCTAGGAAACTTTCCCAGAGGGCTTTTCATATGCGATTAGACCTTGCGGCGCAAACCGGCCCGGTAAACCTTGAGGGGGTTACATTACGCCTCGATCTTCTTGAAGTATTCGATAAAGTTCTCTCCCGCGACGCCGCGAACCGTCTCCTCCGGATAGCCCAGGTCGCGCAGCGCCTCGATAATCTTCGGGAAATCCTGCGGCCCGGCGCAGTCGACCGGCGTGCGTTCGATGCCGTCGAAATCCGAGCCAAATCCCACGTTTTTCGCTCCGCCCATCTGTACGACGCGGTCGATATGGCGTACAATGTCCGCCACATACGCCTCCCCGTCCGTCAGAAAGGCCGGATAGAAGTTGATGCCCACCCAGCCGCCCCGGGCGATCAGGGCCTTTAGCTGTTCGTCGGTCAGGTTGCGAAAATGCGGGTGCAGCCGCGCGCAGCAGGAATGCGAGGCCATGGGCGGGTGCACATGGCGCTCGATCAGGTCCCAGAACCCTCGCTCATTCAGATGCGACGTGTCCGCGGCGACGTGAAGCCGCGCCATTTCCTTCAGGACCTCCCAGCCGAAAGGCTTGATGCCTTCCTTCGATCCGCCCTTGGCGGGCGATGCGATGAGGTTCTCGTTATTCCACGTCAAGGCGATCAGGCGCGCGCCGAGATCGCGGAACGCCTGCACGCGCGAAAGCTGATCCTCCAAAATCTCGCCGCCCTCGAGCGACATCATGATCGCATGCTCGCCTTCCGCCGCCTCCAGCGGCGAATCGACGCGCTTCCAGCCCTCGCGCCTTAGTCGCTCCCACGCAGCGACCTGCGCCATGGCCTTCTCGTAAGGATGCCCTTTGGGGCCTGCCGGGCCCGCGAACAGCGTGCAGGTCTGCACGCTCACGCCGCCGGCCTGCATCGCCTCGCGCGTCACGCATGGCGCCTGCTCCGGCTGCAACGCGCGCATGTACAGCGTATCGCAATGGGTGTCGATGATGCGCATCCGTTTTCCCCCTTCGTTTACGTCCGCCTCGCACCGGTTGGCACGGCCGCTTACCCGATCTGCGTCTTGCCGCCCATGTACATCTGCAGCGGCTTGGGGATCGAAATGCTGCCGTCGGCCTGCAGGTTGTTTTCCAGAAAAGCGATCAGCATGCGCGGCGGCGCGACCACCGTGTTGTTCAGCGTATGCGGCAGGTACTTACCCTTATCCCCCTTTACGCGGATGCCGAGCCTGCGCGCCTGCGCGTCGCCGAGGTTGGAGCAGCTGCCGACCTCAAAGTACTTCTGCTGGCGCGGCGACCAGGCCTCCACGTCGCAGGACTTGACCTTCAGATCCGCCAGGTCGCCCGAGCAGCATTCCAGCGTGCGCACCGGGATGTCCAGCGAGCGGAAGAAGTCGACCGTATTTTGCCATAGCTTTTGATACCACGCCATGCTCTCTTCGGGCTTGCAGACGACGATCATTTCCTGCTTTTCGAACTGGTGGATGCGGTATACGCCGCGCTCCTCGATGCCGTGCGCGCCGACCTCCTTGCGGAAACACGGCGAATAGCTCGTGAGCGTCTGCGGCAAATCGCCCTCCTCCAGGATGGTATCGATGAACTTGCCGATCATCGAGTGCTCGCTGGTGCCGATCAGGTACAGATCCTCGCCTTCGATCTTGTACATCATGTTTTCCATCTCAGCAAAGCTCATCACGCCCGTCACAACGTCCGCGCGGATCATGAACGGCGGCACGCAGTAGGTGAACCCGCGGTCGATCATGAAATCGCGCGCGTAGGAGAGGATCGCCGAATGCAGGCGGGCGACGTCGCCCTTGAGGTAGTAAAAGCCGTTTCCGCTCGTCTTGCGCGCGCTATCCAGGTCGATACCGTTCAGGCGCTCCATGATGTCCACATGGTAGGGGATCTCAAAGTCCGGCGTAACCGGATCGCCGAAGCGCTCGATCTCGACGTTCTCGCTGTCGTCGCGGCCCACGGGCACGCTCTCGTCGATGATCTGCGGGATCACCTGCATGCGCTTCTTAATCTCCGCGGCGTATTCTTCTTCCTTGACCTCCAGCGCCGCGAGCCCGTCCGCAATTGCGGCGACCTCCGCTTTTTTCGCCTCGGCCTCGTCCTTTTGCCCCTTCGCCATCAGACCGCCGATTTCCTTGCTCGTCACCTTGCGCTTGTTGCGCAGGGCGTCGGCTTGCTGCATAGCCGCGCGGTTCTTCCGGTCCAGCTCGATGACCTCGTCCACGAGCGTCAGCTTCGCGTCCTGAAACTTTTTCTTGATGTTCTCGCGCACGAGATTCGGGTTGCTTCGGATCAGATTGATGTCCAGCATGGTTTGTCCTCCTCTATATCGCTAAGTTTGGTACAAAAAGGAGCCCTCTGCCCCGATATGGGACGGAGAACTCCGTGTTGCCACCCAAATTGCCGGTCGCCCGGCCTCTCTTGCGCGCTGTATGGGGCGCACCCCGGCAACTCGTCGCCGCCCGCATCGAAAAGCGGAATCGCTCCCCCCGCCGCCTGCTCGCACCGGCCGCAGGCTCTCTTTGCGCAGGGCAAAAGCACTTTCTTTTCTCAAACGCGTTTTCATTGGATTGAAGACATGATAGCACAGCGGGCTGCTTTTTGCAAGGAAAAAGTCGTCGCGAACAACTTTGGCAGTTGAAAAAGATATCGGCTATGCGGGATGACGCTTTGATAGGGGGCTCTTCACGCCCTGCCCTCAATCCCCGTCTTGTTTGCGTCCGTATAGGCTTCTGTATTTACCGGGCGACATGCCGGTCTCAGCCTTAAACATACGCCCGAAGTTCGACGCACGGCTATATCCCAACCTGGACGCGACCGCTTCCAATGGAATATCCTCATCCGTAAGCAGTTCAAACGCATAGACAAGCTTTTGCTGATTTACATAGGTGGAGAATGTCTGGTGAAACGTACGCTTAAACAGATGGCTGAACGCCGATTCCGATAAGCCAAAGGTCTCTGAGATCGTATAGATCGAAAAGCTGGAGTCTAAAAGATGCTCATCTATATAGAGAAGTACAACCTGTGGCAGCTTGCGCTGCTTTTGCACCTTGGGCAACCCCGCCATGATCGCCTCTGCGGCGCTGCGCAGCAGGGATTCCATCCGTTTTTCATCCTCCAGTCGCCCTTGCGCGAGCGGATTGAGCATCTCCAGCGTCTGTGCATTCAGACCACCTTGCCCCTGCAGCGCTTCGGCCAACATGCACAGCGCCTCAAAAAGCAATGCTCTACGCTCGTGTAGCGGACGATCGACCTCATTGATACAGCCGCATAGATGGAATATCGCGAGTCTTAGGCTCTCCTCCTCCTGCATACTCAAGCTATCCGCCAGCTCGTCCAACGCCTCGGCGCCAAACGAACCGCTCGTCCCGACTGCAATGCGCGGGTCGTCCATAGATACAATTGCGCCTTCATCCAGGTGTCGAAGGGCGTATAGCCTTTCAAGCAGCAGCGCGTAGACATCTGGCACATCCCTCCACTCCCCTTGAACCCGAGCATAGCACACGCTCCCTCCTGCCGCGTGCTCATGCAAGAGCCTTTCCGTCTCTTCTTGCGATACAGCCTCCTCGTGCAATATAAACAGCGTATCGTATCCACCGCTCAGCGCTTGATGCAGCCTGAAAATACGCATACCCGCCGTCTTGCTCTCCGGCGGAATGCCGACCGCATCGCTTAGCGTCATCACAGGTAGGGCGACGGCCACCGTACATATGCACGGAGACGAAAACAGCCCCGCCTTCATCCCGCGCTCGATCAGCGCCGTACGCTCTGCGGATGCGCTGACCAAAAAGCGTTGCACGATCGCATCCTCCAACAGCGATTGCGCTTGCTTCATGTTATCGGCCAGTACTGCGTTGACGCTAAGCAGCGCGCTGAACCTTTCGCGCAAAAGCTCGCTGTCAAGCCCTTTTGCCGTCAGCTCCACGCCTACGCTGTCGCAAAGCTGGCGCACGGGCTGATAGTTCCAGCGAGATATAAATAGAGAGGCAAAGAGCGCAATCATGCAGGAGACGAATAGGAACAGCGCAGCCGTTGACCGCAACGCCTTGAGCTCCTCGTACAGGCTGTCCGGGCGACAGATCGCGCCATAGGAAAAGCCATACAAGGCAGATGGAACAAGGTATAGCGAGCTTCCTGCTTCCAACCGTACGTTTCGCACCGTTCCCACAAGCTGCCGCGCATCCAATTTGTCCGTTTGCGCAGCATCTGTCGAGAAGAGAATCTGTTCACCATCTGTGATGAAAAGCGTCTCGTTTTCCCACGATCGCTTTAACTCCGTGGCGATATCTTTCGCTTTGAGGAGGACCAGCAGCGAAGCGTATGGGCTGGCTCCGCTGGAAATTCCGATCACAAAAGGCAGCACTTCGACCGCGCTGTGCGTCTCTTGCTGACGAATTCGGTCGACAGGCAACATGAAATGGCGTCTTTGCCCCGTCATGTAGAGCACATCGCGCAGCGCATCTTGATCCGTGTGTTCAAGTATCCAAATGCTTTCTCCAAAGCTATCCATGTCCATGACGCCATTGCTGCCAATCACATAGGGTGAGTCGTTGACGTGGTAAAACATCGCGTAATCGTTCAGTTGCGTCGAATTATAGTTTTCGATCCTACGCCTCGCCTCATAGAGCGCCATCGTATCGTTGCCTTTAAGCATATACGGTCGAAGACTCGCGTCTTTCTCCACCAAGGCTGCAATCTTGCTCAATTGGCCGAAAATTTTATCCATTGCCTGCACGGTTTGCGCCATGGCGCTGTTTCTGCGCTCATCTATCCGTTTATAGGCCGCCTCAATGACCAGGGGATAAAAAAAGCAAAAGATCGTCCCAAGGCTCAGAACCGCCACGGCCGTCAAAGACGCGACAACCCGAAAATAGATAGACTGCCTTCGCTTTCCCGTCTGCATCCATCCACCTCCTCAGCACTAAGCGCCGCCGTTACTGTGGCTTTCCTCATTATATATCACACAAAACGCATCGTCAATTGTTTAGCTCATTCAATAAATTTTAGGTTAATAAAAAATTCACTTTTTGACGTTTAACTCATTTTTGATCAAAAACGGGTTATTTTCAGGAGAAATTACACAAATTGAGGCTTTACAATTCTGCCTGCCTTGCATTAAGATTGGGCCAGAAATCGCCGTCGTGCACAATCGACCCTGTAGAAACAGAAAGGATTGATTCCATGTCCCCATCCTTGTGGCCATCGGGAAACGTTCCCCAAAAGACATTTTTAAAGCGCCTACAGGTCGATTTATACAAGCACTGGATGCTCTACCTCATGGTGCTGCCTGCCGTCACGGTAATCGCGGTCTTCTCTTACGCGCCGATGTATGGCATCGTCATTGCCTTCAAAAACTTTAAGCCCGCCTTTGGTATTTGGGGAAGCCCTTGGGTGGGTATGAAGAACTTTAACCGCTTCTTTTCCTCCTATCAGTTCACAAACATTCTCTCCAATACCATTGGCATTAGCCTGTATTCCATCGCTGCGGGTTTCCCCGCGCCTGTTCTACTGGCGCTAATGATGAATCAAGTGCGAAGCAAAGGCCGCCAGCGCGCCATTCAGACCATTACCTACATGCCCCACTTCATCTCCGTGATCGTGGTATCTGGCATGATCTTAACCTTTCTCAACGTCAATACCGGTCTGTACGGTCACCTTGCTCGCGCCTTAGGCTTTGTCGATCCCTCCGATCTGCTTGGAAATAAGCACCTGTTTAGCTCCATTTACGTTCTCTCAGACATCTGGCAGCATACCGGCTGGGATAGCATCATCTACATGGCCGCGCTCTCTTCCATCGATCCCGCTCTCTACGAGGCAGCGAAAGTGGACGGTGCCAGCGAGTGGGATAAAATCCTGCATATTGAAATCCCCTCTCTCATACCCACAATGGTCATTCTGCTCATTCTGCGCGTAGGCGGGTTGATGAACGTCGGCTTTGACAAGGTGTTTCTGTTGCAAAACGGCCTTAATCTCGACCGTTCGGAGGTCATATCGACCTACGTATACAAGGTTGGCATGATCAATCAGCAATATAGTTTTTCGGCTGCGGCAAATCTATTCAATACAATGGTTAACTTTGTCATGCTTATGCTCGTCAACCAGATCGCCCGCCGCGTCGGGGAGACCAGTCTGTGGTAAGGAGACGAAACATATGAAAATTCGGATGTCACGGACGGATCGGCTGATACATGGCGCCACAAGCCTGATTCTTGCCATCGTCGTAGTCGTTACGATCTATCCACTCTATTTCGTGTTAATCGCGTCCGTAAGCGATTCCAGCGCCGTATCTAACGGCCAAGTATGGCTCTACCCCAAAGGTTTGTATTTGGAGGGGTACAAACGTATCTTCGAATACGGTGCGCTTTGGCGCGGTTACCTCAACACCATTTTGTATACAGCATCCGGCACGGCGCTCTCTCTTGTGGTTACCATCAGCGGCGCGTACGTGATGTCGCGCCGGGAATGCATGCTAAACGGCCCTTTAATGGTCTTCTTTACCATCCCCATGTTCTTCTCCGGCGGCTTGATCCCAACCTACCTACTCATCAACTCGCTGGGTTTGCTCAACAACCCGCTGGTGCTGATCCTACCCGGATGCTTCGGCATCTATAACATGATCATCGCACGCACGTTTTTCCAGAGCTCCATCGCGGGCGAACTGCGCGATGCCGCCTTCATCGACGGGTGCAGCGAGGGCGGCTTCTTCTTACGCATCGCGCTGCCCCTCTCCAAGGCGATCATTTCCGTCATCGGCCTATACGTCGCCGTCGCCATCTGGAACGACTATTTTTCAGCGCTGATCTACATCACCGACCGCAAGTACAATCCTTTACAGCTCATCCTGCGCGAAATTCTCATCAGCAACTCATTTGACACGCGCGCCGGCGGCGGCGGTATTACCAACTCCGCCATCGAGCAGCAGCGTCTGCGCGACCTTGTGAAGTACTGTGTGATGGTCGTATCCACACTGCCTGTCATCTGCATCTATCCGTTTATCCAAAAATACTTTGAAAAGGGGGTTATGATCGGGTCTATTAAAGGATAGCGGATGCGTGTTCACCATCGATATGCGATTACAAGGAGGTTTTTGCTCTATGAAACGAATCAAGTTGTTGTCCCTTCTCCTCTGTCTGGCGATGCTCTCGTGCTTGTTCTCCCTCTCTCTAGCCGAGGATGTCCCCACATTCAAGGTCGTCGTTCGTCTTTGGTCCACCACCGACGACCTTAACGACAATGAATACTTGAAAAGCCTCGCTGCACAGGCGGGTGTAAAGATCGAATTCGACTGCATCTATACCGATTGGGACGCGAAAAAATCCACGCTGCTGGCCAGCGGTGACTTACCTGACGCGTTTATCGGCTGGGAAGTGCTCACGAGCAGCGAGGTGAGCAATAACATTCCGCTGTTTGCCAACTTGAGTGAGCTGATCTCGCAGGAAGCGACGCCCAACCTGTATGCGGCAATGGAGGGCGATCAGACCTACCGCAACGTCTGCACCGATTTGGACGGCAATATTTACTTTCTCTCCGACCGCATGCCCTTCCGTCCTGAGACGTATACCTCCTTCCTGATCAATAAGACCTGGCTCGATAAGTTGGGCCTTGCGGTTCCTGAAACGCTGGATGACCTCGAAAAGGTGCTCGTCACATTCCGCGATCAGGATCCAAACGGCAACGGCGTGGCAGACGAACTGCCCTGCTACATGGCGCTCACCGGCGACGATGCTTGGTCCATCTCCGCCTTCATGGGTGCATTCGGCTGTTCAGGCAGCATCGTCAATCTGTTCGCTCTGGATGGCGACAGGGTCGTCTATCAACCGCTGAGCGACAACTTCAAGGAATTCATGAAGTGGATTGCGCATCTACAGGCGGAAAAATTGCTACCTTCGGAGCTCGCGACCGCCGATGACAGCCAGCGCAGCGCGCGGATGACCAATGAAGTGCCGATCGTGGGCTTCACCAACGTATGGGATAAATCCGCCCTGGGCGTCGCCTATCAGGACGAGTACATCGCTATCGCGCCTCTCGCCGGTCCAAACGGAGACCGTGGCGTCGCAGCCAACGCGGCGGTTTCCTCCTACGACGGTGTGCCGAAGTTCGTCATGAGCAAAAAGTGCGAAAACCAGGAAGCGCTCATGAAGTTCATTGATCTTTGTTTTACCCCCGAGAATTCCGCGCAATGCTTCTACGGGCCCATCGGCACGGTGCTCAAGCAAACTGATGACGGCCTGATCATGGTCGATCCGCCGGAAGGCATGAGTTGGAACGCTTGGAAGTATAAGTATGCGGCGAACGGCTGTTGGCCGCTGCTGGGAAGCCCCACCGTCGAAGCGCTTTTTGCCAGTATTCCGCAATGCGACAGCGGAAAATTGGATCTTGTATCCGTCAACGAGCCCTACAAAAACACTAACACGTTGCCCTCTCTCAAGTTCACGCAGGACGAGAGCGATGAGCTGTCTATCGTCAAGACAGATGTCGACACCTTCGTAAAGAAGAAGATGACCGAGTGGTTCGCAAATGGCGGCGTAGATGAGGAATGGGATAGCTACATCCAGGAGCTGCATAACATGGGCGTCGATACCTACATCGAGATCTATCAAGCCGCTTACGACCGTCAAAAATAACCGATTTTAGCCGCGCCCCGCGCATGTGCGCGGGGCGCACTAAAATCAGAAAGGACGCCTTAGCATGAACGCTATTCGCATCGGCACCATTCTCATCGCCAGAGACGCGCTGCCTCAAATCCCCGTATTGGTCCATAACGGCTTTGAGTGCTTTGAAATTTCCTTCGGTGAATCCACAGCGGCCTTCTCCCTCAACGAAATGGCACGACGAACGCGCGATGCATTGGGCGATACAGACGCGGTCATCTCCAGCATCGGGGTCTACGCCAACGTGTTGGGTTGCACCCGTATAAACGAAGATTCGTTGCGCAGCCTGGAAGATGCCATCGACAACGCGCATCTCTTTGGCTGCGACATCGTCAGCTGCTTCGCAGGCCGCGTAAGCAACGCATCTGTGGAAGCGTCCCTGCCCCGCTTTAAGGAGGTCTTCACGCCGCTCGTGCAGCGCGCAAAAGACAACGGCGTGCGCCTGGCGCTGGAGAACTGTAGTATGGGCGATTCGTGGGCCGGGGGGAATTGGAATATCGCTCTCAACCCCACCGCTTGGGAGATGCTCTTTAACGCAGTGCCAGACGAGGCGCTTGGCCTGGAGTGGGAGCCTGCACATCAGCTCGCCGCCCTGATCGATCCGATCCCTCAGCTACGCAAGTGGGCCAAGCGAGTCTACCACGTGCACGGCAAGGACGCAACCATAGCCTGGGATGTGATCCGTGAGTGCGGCATCAACAGCTGCGTGCCCTATAGATGGGACCGCACGCCGGGTTTTGGCGACTCCAACTGGTGCGATATCATCACGATCCTGCGCATGAACGGCTATCAAGGCGCCATCGACATCGAGGGATATCACGATCCCGTCTACAGCACCCGCGACAGCGAATGGACCGCACAGTTGCGCGCCCTTACGTACCTCAAGCAGTGCCGCGGCGGCGAACGCGAGCTACATCTGTAAAGGAGGAACTTGCCATGAAAAAGCTGAACGTCGGGGTTATCGGTTGCGGCAACATCTTTCGCGATGCGCACTGCCCCGCTTACCTAAAAATGAATGATGTGTGCGTCGCCGCTCTGTGTGACCTCGTACCCGAGCATGCGCATCGTTATGCACCCGATTTTCCCGAAGCACAAATTTATACCGACTACGAAGCGATCCTCCGCCGTGCGGATATCGATGCTGTGGACATCTGTACGCCCAACGATCTGCATGCTCCCATCGCTTGCGCCGCACTACAGGCAGGAAAGCATGTCTTCTGTGAAAAGCCGGATGCTATTTCGCCTGAGCTCGCATCAAACATGCAGCGAACGGCCGCAGATACGAACAAAGTACTGATGGTCATGCGCAACAACCGCTTTATGCCCGCCTCGCAGTTCGCACGCCGATACGTTCAGGCGGGGCATACAGGTGAAATTTACGCCGCTCATTGTGCTTGGCAGCGACGCCGCGGTATTCCTGGAAAAGGCGGCTGGTTTACCACCAAAACCCGTTCGGGCGGCGGTCCGTTGATCGACCTAGGCGTGCACATGATCGATCTGGCGCTTTGGCTGATGGGGAATCCTCGTCCCATCGCTGTCACCGGGTGCACTTATTCCAAGTTTGCGGACGCCTCCCTCGTAGATAGCGTAAATGCCGACTTCGGCGAAAAAAAGGCCGACGGCACCTATGACGTAGAAGATCTGGCCATGGGCTTCGTACGTTTGGAAAACGGCGCTTGTCTGACCCTCGAATTCTCTTGGGCTTCCAACATCGAACACGAGCGGCGCTTTGTCCACCTCTACGGCGACAAAGCCGGATTAAAATGGGAAGATGATGCGCTCTGTCTTTATGAGGAGCGCAACGGTACGCTTATGGACTGTACCCCTCGTATCCCCAAAATGCCAGGTAACTATGGACACGAGCAAAACCTGCGCAACTTTGCGGATGTAGTGTTGCGCGGGGGTAAACCCTGCTACGTGCCCGAGCAAGGGGTAGATATGATGAAGCTCCTGTGCGCCCTATATCAAAGCGCAGCTACTGGGCGAGAAATCAGAATTTAGTTGTCCAATAAAATAGCGCCGTCATTCCCCAGCCTGATATGCTCCCTCTATGAGAGACAGAGAAAAAGAAAACTGTCAAACATAGGGGGAGCATTTTATGGGACATAAGCAAAAATTGAGTGTAGAAGAAAAGGTAGAAGTAATACGCGGATACCTCAAAG
>JAEYAR010000143.1 GCA_023404715.1 Bacillota bacterium
GACAAACCTATCGAAGTCAGACAAACCAAAAGCCGTCTGCAAGACTGTAATCGTATCCGCCGGCTTTGCCGGCGGGGCGGGGATTTTTCCGCAGCAAAATGCCATTTTGCGGAGGAAAAAGTCTCCCCTAAACTCGACAAAGTGGCAGACGCCACTTTGTCGACACGCAACGGGCGCCGCGTAAGAACGCGGCGCCTTAGTTTGTCGAAAAACCTTGATCTTCGCGCAAAATGAGCATTCATTTTGCACGAAGGCTACGGCGCGGGGGTCGCGGAGGGCTCTGATTCGGCGAAGCCGAAGCCGTCGTCCGCCGGGTCGTCGGGCAGCTCGTCGAGCACGACGGGCGTGGGCTCGGGCGAGGGGGTCGGGGAGGCGGCCGCCTCCGCGGCCCGGCGCGCCTCTTCCTCAGCGGCTTTGCGGGCCTCTTCTTCCGCGGCCCGGCGGGCCTCCTCCTCGGCGGCTTTGCGCTCGGCATCGAGACGGGCCTGCTCCTCGGCGGCCTTGCGGGCGGCCTCTTCCTCGGCCGCCTTGCGCTCGGCTTCCAGGCGGGCCTGCTCCTCAGCGGCTTTGCGGGCGGCCTCCTCCTCGGCGGCGGCGCGGAAGGTGATGGGCTCGCGCCCGGATTCGGGCACGTTCAGCGCCATCAGCATGACCGCATAGGGATCGTCGCTCTCCAGGGTCGCATTGCGGTAGGGGTTGGGGGACTTTTTGCGCCCCTTTTGCACCTCGACGTGCGTATACTTGGAGCCCGAGCCCTTGTCGCCCTCCAGGCCGAGCAGGGCGCCGGCCTCGATTTTCTGGCCTACCTTCACCTTGACGCTGCGCACGTGCAGGTACATGACGGAGACGTCGTAGTCCGCGTTGTAGACGGTGACGGTGCCGTCCTTGTCCTTGCCGGTCTTGAGCACCTCGCCCCCGAGCAGGGCGTAGACCTTGCAACCGGGGGTGTTGACGAAGTCGATGCCCTCGTGGATGCCGGAAAAGCCGAGCTTGTTGTCCGCCGAGCGCACTTGTTCGCAGTACTGGCCGTAGTAGAGGGCGGTATCGCCCACGTCCGCGCCGTAAAGCGCCTTGCGCATGGCGTCCGTCACGTCCAGCACGGTAGGGGAGAGGGCCAGCGCGCCCGCGCCGTCCTCGACGAAGTATTCGGCGGGCACGTCCGCGCTGAAGGGCTGCAACAGGTAGTCGCCGTGGTTGTTCGCGTACACGTCGTCGTAGTAGGAGACCTTTTTGTCGCGCAGCACGCGGTTCTTGTATACGAAGGAGCGGTACTCCTGCGCGGGGGCTACCTCTGCGAGCGAAATGGCGGCGGGCGCGAGCAGCGCGCAGGCGGCCATGCCGCAGAGAATTTGGCGGAGCGTCTTTTTCATAGAGCGAAAACCTCCCGTATATTCCCATGTTTCTGCCTATCATTATACCAGACCGACAGGCGAGCGCAAGGGGTTTGTTCGTAGGAAGCGCTCTTTTGTGTGTTTTTTGCGCTCTTTTCCGTTTGAACTTGCGAAAACATGCCGGGCGGTGCTATCATGAAGAAAAACATCGGGAGGGTTTCAGGATGGGCATTATCGAAAAAATGAGACTGGACGGCAAGAAGGCGTTCGTCACCGGCGGCGCGCGGGGCATCGGCAAGAGCATCGCGACGGCGCTGTGCGAGGCGGGCGCGGACGTGGCGATCGTGGATGTGGACATCGACGAAGCCGAGAAGACCGCGCGCGCTCTCGCGCAGGCGACCGGGCGCGAGACGATCGCCGTCATGACCGACGTGACCGATCCGGCGCAGGTCGACGGGATGATCGAGGCGGTGCTCGCGGCCTTCGGGCGCATCGACGCGGCGTTTTGCAACGCGGGCATCTGCATGAACGTCCCCGCCGAGGAGATGACGCTGGAGCAGTGGAAGAAGGTCGTCGACATCAACCTGACCGGCGTATTCCTCACCGCGCAGGCCGCGGGCCGGGTGATGCTGCGCCAGGGCGGCGGATCGATCGTGAACACCGCGTCCATGTCCGGCCATATCGTCAACGTGCCCCAGCCGCAGTGCTCCTACAACGCCTCGAAGGCGGGCGTCATCCAGCTGACGAAGTCGCTCGCCGTCGAGTGGGCGATGAAGGGGGTCCGCGTCAACTGCATCAGCCCCGGATACATCGGCACGGAGCTCACGCTCAATTCCCCTTCGCTCAAACCCCTCATCGCGCAGTGGAATCACATGGCGCCGCTCTCGCGCATGGGACGGCCGGACGAGCTGCAGGCCATCGCGGTCTACCTCGCGGGCGACACGAGCGCCTTCACCACCGGTTCGGATTTCGTGATCGACGGCGCGTTCACCTGCATCTGACGGAGGGCGCTGCTTGAAAAAGTGGATTCGGTTTGCGCCTGTCCTCGTATGGATGGGCGTCATCTTCTGGTTTTCCGCGCAGGACGGCGCGTCCTCCGGCCGCCAGAGCGAGCAGATCGTCCGCTGGCTCGCGGGCGTGGGGATTGCCGGCCCGTCCGTGGAGCTGCTGGTGCGCAAGGCCGCGCATATGGCGGAGTACGCCGTCCTGTGCGCGCTGGCGCACTATGCCCTTTCGCCCGCGCCAGGGGGGCTGCGGCGCTTCCTACTGTGCGTCAGCTTCTGCGCCTGTTACGCCTTGACGGACGAATTCCATCAGCTCTTCGTCGGCGGCCGCGGGGCGTCGATCGTGGACGTCGCGATCGATACCGCGGGCGCGGCTATCGGCGGCGGGCTGTGGACGCTGGGCGCTTGCCTGCGCAAGCGCCGACCGCGCAAGCGCGACCGGGTATCGGGCGGAAAACGTACATAACGGAGCGGTAGACACAAAGCGGCTTCCGAGGGTTTCGGAAGCCGCTTTGATAAAGGTCATTACACGGTATCAATTTTCCAATTTTATTCATCTTCAACTATAATTTGAACCGCGGTGCATTTTCCGCTGTTGCAATCGCTTTCGGATACGCTACAAGCAGCCACACCCAAACGCACATCCATTTTCGCTTTCAAGATTATTTTGTTTCCCGCTTTTGACAGAGGGCGTTCAACGGAAATGGAACCGTCAGCATGAACCTTTGTGTGCATAAAAAGATTGATTGGGTGAATGATGGGCCTTTTTTGATTTAAACAGCGATTAATATTGTCTAAACAGTTGGAATGTCCGGCGCCATTATGATAAAAGAAATCGTACATTTCAGGACGGCAGCAGGGATGAAGCAGATCGTGTTCCTGAACCTCATCATAAATAATTTCAAACATCGGTTGGTATAGATTGGAATAAATATTGTCTCCTACAGATAATCGCAATGATTCATTACAATCTATCGTAACGCCCGTAGATAAAAACGCCTGAGGGTTTGCTTTACACTCTGCAAAGAAGTCGACGACTTGGCCTCCCTCCACGTCTATGATTGTGATTCGTTGCCCTGCAGATACGTCAATACTCATGCCGCAGCAAGCGTTTATAATATACTCCATTTTTGTCTCCTTCGTGCTCATGCCAATTTATTAAGCATTATATCATAAAATTTTGAAAGAGCAATCGTTTGTGTAGCTCTGGAGGAGGTATAGCAAATCCGATGGCCACCTCCCCGAATGCGGCGCACGAAGCGGGCATCACCGATCAATTGGCGTATGCGCAGTTTCAAAATGCAGGATATATGGGATTATACGGCGGTCTGACCGCCGCCGATATTCATAGACGGAAAAAGCTCAAGAAAAGCGAGAAAATTCTCGACTACATGGGCAGCGAGGAATTGGGCGCAAACCTGTTTCGCATTACGCAGGCGGAGGCAAAGCTGCGCCGTGAGCAGCCGCAAGGACTGGACGCGGCAAGCGGCATCCACTACAAAGTCGGACAGACCGTACGTGAAGATTGCGCAAAATGAAGGCACCATGCCGGAGAATTTGCCGACGCCCGAAAAGAGCATTGCGGAAATTGGAAGACAGCAATTACAAAAGCTGAAGGAGAGAAAAGAGCGGCTGTCTCGATGAATAGACGCTGAATATAGGGCCGTCGCAACTTCCCCGCCGGCCACTGCGTGTCGACAAAGTGGCGTACGCCACCTTGTCGAGGATACGGGTAATTTTTTCGCTCCGCAAAACTGCGTTTTGCTCCGGAAAAAGCCCCGCCCGCCCGGCAAAGCCGGGCGATACGATTACAGTCTTGCAG
>JAEYAR010000200.1 GCA_023404715.1 Bacillota bacterium
CAAAAGCTCCGGCGCAGCGTACGCTTTTTAAGTGTTTTCCCCTTATTCGGCAAAGGTATACGCGCTGCCGTAGGCGGCGTTATAGGCGGCCAGCTGCGATTGGCGAACTTCCTCTCCGCCCATGTTCAGGTATTCCTGCACGTAGGCGTCCCAATCTGCTTCGATGTCCTTCTCGCCCATGATGAAGGCCAGCATGTTCGTCTTGAAGAACGTCTTGAGCTCGGCGTTGTTTTCGATGTATTCATCCGTGAGGAACATGCAGAAAATGTCCTCGCGCACAGGCTCGGCGTAGCGCATGTCGGAGCCCGCGGTGTGCAGCTTGCTGGCCGGGGTATCCACCAGCGCGTTGGCCTGCGCCTGCCAGTCCTCGTGGAAGAGCATCTTGTAGACTTCCATGTCCGTGATTTCATATTTCCCGGACTTGGACTTGTTGTCGTTCACGCCCCAGTACCACGTGGTGGTGTTGGTCTCTTCGTCCCAGTCAAAGAACTCGTCCTCTACGCCGTACTGGCAAACGCGGTAGCCGTAGCCGCCCGCCTGGAAGTTGAGCAGCTTCACGGCCGCCTCTACCTCCTCCGGCGTACACAGATAGCTGATGCCGACCACCGAGGTAAAGGGCGCGGAGTAAAGATTGCCGCTCTTTCCCGCCTCGCCGACGGCGGGCAGGATCGCCTGCACGTTCGCCTCGGGCTGCAAAGCGCCGAAGTCAAAGCGGGAGTAAGCGTTGCCGCCGTGGCTCCACCAGGCAGACCAGATGCCCATCTCGCCGCGGCCCCATTTCGCCTGGGCCTGCTCGTAGGTGCAGGTAAACATCTCCGGATCGATCAGACCCTCGGCGTAGATGCCCTTCAAATAGCGGAGGGCCTCCCTGTATTCCTCGCTGATGGCGTTGGTCGTAATGGTCCCGTCGTCGTTCAGGAAGTAATCCTCCTCGGTCGACGCGCCGAAAGCGCCCATGAGGAAGGAGAGGAAGTCGGCGCCCGCGCCGCTCAGGCCGTAGGTGTCGTCCTTGCCGTTTCCGTCGGGGTCCTTCGTCTTAAAAGCGCGCATTACGTCCGTGAACTCGTCCAGCGTCTTGGGGGTCTGCAGGCCCAGCTTATCGAGCCAGTCCTGACGGATGAACGTCACGTGACTGGAGGGCACGTCCAGCATGCTCGGCACGCCCAGCACCTGCTCGTCCATGGTCATGTAGACCCAGTTGTCGCCGACATAGCGCATCAGGTCCTCGTGCTCATCGGTCAGATAAGCGCTCAGGTCCGCCCAGGCGCCTTCCTTTGCGTACTCCATCCAGACGTTGTAGTCGCACCAGACGATGTCCGGCATGTCGCCGCTGGAAATGTAGAGCGCAAGCTGCTGCACAAAGTTGCTGGTGTCGCCTTGAATCAGGTTGATTTCCACGCCCAGTTGATCCTGAATGTACTGGCGCGTCAGTTCGGTCGCCTCGTTCATGGGGCGCGAGGTGGCGTAGAATACGTCCAGTTTCACCGGCTCCCCCTCGGCGAGGCTGAGCGACGGCAACGCCGCGAGCATCAGCATGAGCGCCATGAGGATAGATAGAGATTTTTTCACGATGATCCCTCCAAATTTTATTTGCATAGCCTCCGCTATGTCTGTCTTATTGAGGTCAGCCTTTGAGCGAGCCGACCATCACCCCCTTGACGAAATACTTCTGTACGAAGGGATATACGCACAGGATCGGCACCACGGTCACCACGATCATCGCGTCCTTGAGCGTCTCGGAAGCCAGCGTCTGTGCGGAATCGTCGTACATCATGGTGTTAAACTGGGCTGTCTGCAGCGCCTGGCGCAGCACGGTCTGCATGGGCCAAAGCTTGTTGTTGCGGATGTAGATCAGGCTCTTAAAGTAGTCGTTCCAGTAACCCACCGCGTAAAACAGCGCGATCGTGGCGATCGCCGCGCCCGAAAGCGGCAGCATGATGTGTATCAGATAGCCCACCAGCGTCTCCCCCTCGATGGACGCCGCCTCGTATAGGCTCTCGGGCACGCTTTGAAAGAAGTTGCGCATGAGCACCATGTTGTAGGTGCTCACAGCGCTGGGCAGGATGAGCGCCCAGAGCGAGTCGATCAACCCCAACTCGCTTACCACCAGATAAGTGGGAACCAGGCCGCCGCTGAACAGCATGGTGAAGATGAAGAAGAACGTAATCGCCGTGCGTCCCGGCAGCTTTTTGATCGTGAGGACGTAAGCGCCCAATACGGTGAGCACCATGCTGATCGCCGTGCCCGCGAGGGTTACGAACAACGTGTTGCGATAGGCCGTCGGCACGAGGTCGTTCCTGAACACTTGCTGATAGGCGTCCCAGTTCAGTCCGTCCGGCCAGAGCACGAAGCCGTTTTTGATCAGATGTCCGACGCTGGAGACCGATCCCACCAGGACATACCAGAAGGGATACAGCGTGCAGACGAGCACGAAGAGCATGATCAGCGCGTTCACGCACTCAAAGAGGATATCCCCCGGCTTTTTCCTGATTTTCATCACCAGATCCCCTCCCCGTCCGTCAGCTTGCGGCAGACCGCGTTGGTGATCAGGATCAGCACCAAACCGATTACCGATTTGAGCATGCCCGATGCCGTCGCCAGGCTGAAGTTGTTCGAGGAGCCCAGGCCGACGCGGTAAATAAAGTAATCGATGGTTTCGCCCACGTCCAGCGTTAAGTCGTTGATGAGGATGAAGATCTGGTCGAAGCTGACGGTCAGGATGTTGCCGACGGCCAGGATCAATTGAATGGAGATGATGCTGCGAATGCCCGGCAGCGTCACATGCCAGATTCGGGCAAAGCGCCCTGCGCCGTCGATCACCGCCGCCTCGTACAGCTGCTCGTCTACGGACGATATGGCGGCCATGTAGATGATGGCGGACCAGCCGATGGATTTCCACACATGCGAGGCCACGACGATCGTGCGAAAGTATTTGCTCAGACCGATATAGTTTTGCGGCTCGCCCCCCAGCGCCCGTACCACCGCGCTGATCGCGCCTGTGCTGGGCGAAAGCAGCATGTATACCATGCCGCCCGCTACAGACCAGGAGATGAAGTGCGGCAGGTAGCTGACCGTCTGCACCAGCTTTTTAAAGCGCATTCCCCGCATCTCGTTGAGCAATATGGCGAAGACGATCGGAATCGGGAAACCGACCAGCAGGTTGAGCCCGCTGATGATCAGCGTGTTTTGGATGGATCGTATGAAGGCCGCCGATGTAAACAGCTTCTCGAAGTTCTGCAGCCCCACCCATGGGCTGTTTGCGATGCCGCGGATCACGCTATACTTCTTAAAGGCGATCACAAGGCCGCCCATCGGCGCGTAGCAGAAGAGCAGATACCAGAGCACGACGGGCAGCAACAACAGATAAGCAGGCCAATATTGCCGCAGCCGGCGCCCGATCGACCGCCTAGACTTCAATCTGCATGCCGTCATAGGCCAATATCACTCCCTCCGCGCCCGCGATTGATTCGTACCAGTCGTGCGGCGGGCACCAGTGCGGAGACATGTGCGTCAGCACAAAGCGCCCGTCCGCCGCATAGCAGCCGTTCTCCTGCAAAAAATGCAGCATGCGCACGTTGTTTTGCAGGCACATATGCCCGCCGTATTGTTCGCTTAGCCCCGTGGTCCCCTCCATCACGACGAGATTAAACACATGCTTTTTCAGCAGCGCTTCCATGTCGGGGTCGTAGCTGCCCGTATCCAGGGCGTAGAGCATCTTACGCCCGTCCCGTTCGATGATGTAGCTGTGAGAGAACCCGCGCTCCACGTGGTTCCCGCGCACCGGCGTCACGCGGTAGGCGCCCGCCTGAAAGGGAACGCCCTCCTCGATGCTGGCAAAACGCATGCGCATGTCCGCATAGGAGGCCTCCATGGAAGAGAGTAGCTCCTGCGTAAACCGGTTTCCATAGACCGTAAGCTCCGGGATGGCGGTGAAGCGCGGCCCGCCTGTGCGCAGCTTGTCCGCGTAAGGCAGGCGCAGGTTGGCTTCGTCCGTACGCCGCCAGGTGAGATGCTGCGGGTAGAGATGGTCCTCGTGCGGATGTGTAATGAGCAGCGACGTAACGTGACAGAGGTTCACGCCGAACCGCGCGGCGTTGTCAAAGCATCCGGGTCCGATGTCGATCAAAAGCTCCTCGTCCAGCACCGCGCAGCTGTTGCTCCTTATGTTTTTCCCTCCGTGTTTGCGCGCATAGTCACAGTGCGGGCATTCACACCAAAGCCCAGGGTAGCTTTCGCCCGCGCCCGTCCCCAAAAAGGTAAGCTTCATGATTCCTCCATCCCTTTCTCATGCCGGCCATTCGGCCGGCCCTATCAATCCGGCATTCTTACGCTGCCGGCAGGGTTTTCCCTTTCCGCGCCGTTCCGGCTTGCTAATGCTATTTTATCATAGGGGTGGTTGGACGAACAGTCTTCGCGTTTGTCATACTGTATCATTATTTGTCCATTTTTAATGCATTCGTGATAACCTCATTCGCTTCCACGCACAAAAACGTCCCTATATTTTACACACCTTCGTTGTTTTGGTAGAATACATCAAATCGGCGGCGCCAAGGGATATCCCCCAGCGCCGCCGATTGCTCCTTTATACCGCCCCGCTACCGCGTCTCCTGCGCCTGCGGGCGTACAATCCCGCGTAAATGATAAAAATCCCCGCCGCGCCCAGGCTCGTCAGCGCGCCCATTTTCAGCCCGCGTACCTCGTATGTAAACTCGATGTCATATTCTCCCTCGAAGACCGGTATGCCCATAAAAGCGAGGTTCAGGTTCAGGATGTCGGCAGGGCTTCCGTTCACCGTGGCGCTCCAGCCCTTGTCATAAGGTACGGTAAAGCACAGGATGCCGTCGCGCTTCGCATCGATGTGCGCCTTGAATCCGGCCGGCGTGCCTACAAAGCTGTCGCATGCGTTCTCGCGCAGCTCCGCCGCCGCGGCCTGCCACGTCCGCGCCGGCTGATCGGATAAGCGTTTGGGCGTCATCTTGGACAGGGTCCCGATCTGGGTTCCGCGCAGCACCACCGCATTGAGCATCACCTCGGCGGTCGTGTCCGGCTCCAGGCGCTGGTCGTAGACATCGGTGTAGGTATCGTAGATGAAGCCCATGGGGACGTAGTTCTCGTTCTCATAGATGGCGACGTCCCCCTCCCTGCGCAAAAACGTAAAGCCCTCCGGCGCGCCCGGCTGGTTCTCTTCGTCAAGGTTGTAGTAATACTTGACCGAGAGAAAGCTGCGAAGCGCGCCGTCCTCGTCCTGCGGACGCACGGTCGTCGATTCGTCGAAGCCAAAACCCGCGCTGTAGACGAA
>JAEYAR010000003.1 GCA_023404715.1 Bacillota bacterium
TGCCGATCCTCCTCGCTAAGCTGATAGCCGGTAAAAAAGGCCGCGCGGGCACGGCAGTGCCGGGCCCGCACGGCCATAAACCACGGTTATTGCTCGAGCCAGAACTGCTCGGGGCGTCCCAGTCCCAGAAAGCGGAATTCGTCCACGTTCAGCAGCCCCTCGGGGAAATTGCGCAGATTGTTGTTCACCAGGTTGCGGACGGGCAGAGGCTTGAGATAGCCGAGGATCCATACGTTTTCCTTGTGCAGATCGTAGATCTCCTGCACGCACCCGGCCACAACCTGGTCGCGGTCCGGGCCGCTGGCCGCCTTCATGCGGTCATAGGCCTCGATGAGCTTGAGCACGTCGCCCGTCGGGGCGATGCCGCCGTTCGCCTCGCTCTTGCCGTCCTCATACCATTTGCCGTAGGCGGAGTGCCAAAAGGCGACGTTGCGCATCGGCACGATGGAGTCGGGGCGCAGCGCCGGGGTCGATACGCTCGTGACCTCGATGGAGGCCTCTACGTCGTTGGAGAGCATCGCCGTGCGCGCATCGGCATCCACCTTGTCGCTCAACTTGACGCCGATCGCCTTGTAGGCCGACTGTAACAGGGTTACGAAATCGCCGGAGAGGGACGGGTCCTTCACGGTGAGGATGATCTCTACGTCGCGGTCCGTGCCCTTCATCTTGCGGTAGGTGCCTTCGGCGCGGTCCCATGGCTCGGTGATCTCATCCATCAGCTGGTTGGCCTGCTCGACGTCGTACTGCGTCCACTTTTTGGACCATTCCGGGTCGTGACCGAATACGCCCTCGCCGGCGGAGGCCTGCCAGGGCTCCGACATGCCGTTGCGCAGCGTCTGGTTGAGCAGGTTGCGGTCCACGCAGATGCTCAGCGCCTGACGGAAGCGCTTATCCTGAAACAGCGCGCGCTTGTCCGGATCCTTCACCGTCTGGTTGAGCTGAATGGTCTCGTCCGTGGACCAGCCCGCCGTCGCCCAGGGCTTCATCGTGTGCGTATCCTTCAGCGCGGTGGCTACCACCGCGAAATCCACAGGGTCGATGATGTCGAACGCGCCGGACGACGCGGCCAGCGTGATCTGGTCCTGTTCGTTGATGATCTTGAACTGGAGTCTGTCCAGGTAGGGCAGCTGGTTGCCCTGCGCATCGGTCTTCCAGAAGTAGGGGTTGCGCACCAGCTCGTAGGTCTCGCCTACCGCGTTCCAGTTGTCTTTGATCGCGATGAAGCTGCGCAGCTGAGGCACAATCGCGTAATCCCAGTGATAGTAGCCGATGCTCTTTCCCATCGTGGAGTAGGAATCCCACTGCCGGCCAAAGTCGCGGTTGGCGTTCTCAAGGGCCTGCTCCTCCGTGATCAGGGGGAACGCGGGATCGTCCGCCACGCCGTCCTTGCGGGCGACGTAATTTACGTAGAAGTGCTTGGGGAGGAACATCCACTTGTTGTCCACCGCCACGTCGACCGCGAAGCTAGGCTTGGGCGCCGCAAACGTGACGGTGAATTTGTAGTCGTTTACCCTGTCAAAACGCGCCCAGTACTTCTTGCCGTCCTTCTCGGCCTGATAGCAGTTGTATGACTTGGAGGTATAGGGGCTGTAGTATCCGTCCTCCTCCGCGCCCTTGGCCGTGCGGTCCTCGTTCAGCGCGGGGGTGGACATGTGGTCATAATAGAAGAGCACGTCGTCCGCCGTAAAGGGATCGCCGTCCGACCAACGCATGCCCTCTCGCAGCTCGACCGTCCAGATGCTCGAATCCTCATTGGGGTAGAACGCCTTGCAGACATTGGGCTCGACTTCGCCGGATCCGTCCTGTTTAAAGCGAAACATGCTCTGTTCGGACATGTATCCCCAGGCGTTCCAGCGGCCGCTGTCGTTCGTCTGCATCGTGATGCTGCCGCCGTACTGCCCGATCTCCATGACGTCCGGCTCCACCATGACGTCCTGTGCTATCGGCATGCGTTCTTCGACGGGCGGCAGCTCGCCGGAGGCGACCCTCTGTGCGAGCATGGGGGCTTCGCGATACGCCGTCCCTTCACCGAGCGCATGTAGGGGGCAGGCCAGGCCGAGCAGGATCGTACACGTTAGAACAGCGCAAATCAATCGTTTCATTTTGCTTCTCCTTACATTTGTTCGTCTGTGTTCGTATAAATTCGACAGCACACAGCATGCATTTTTGCGCCCATTCATCCTAAAATCACATGTGGCGATGCACAATTGTGCCCGATACTTCCCTCCTTTTGTGTGAGATTGCTGTGTGCATTGCGTACCATATGAAGAAGATTGTATGTGCAATAAAGATGGAACTTACATGTTGAGTCTAACAACAATATGGCGAAATGTACATGCTGATACGGCTCTTATACCTGTAGATTTGTCCTCATCCCTTTTGGAGGGCTATATGCACGGAGTGACGCGTCGGCGCCTTGACATTTCGCGTCCCATGCGCTATCATATCGACGGGGTAAACCGTCCACAAGTAAACTTTATAGAGGTGAATGCGATGCGCCAATTTGAGGAAGGCTTCTTCGTGGGCCTGTCCAAGCTGGAGCGGGTGTACAAACGTTACTTTCAGGAGGCTGTCGCGGAGTTTCAGTTCACGCCCAATGAGATCACGGTGCTCATGTTTCTATGCAACAACGCGCCGGCCCTCGACACGGCGACCGACATCGCGCGCTTTAAGCGCATCTCAAAGGGGCTCGTGGCGCGTTCGGTCGATTCGCTGACACGGCGCGGATTGCTGAGCGCCCAGCGGGATGAACGCGACCGGCGCATCGTGCATCTGGCGCTCAGCGAGAACTGCGCGCCGATCGCGCAGCGCCTGCGCGAGAGCGAGCGGGCGCTCTTTGCCCAGATCGCCGAGGGGATCGACCCCGTGCGTTTGGAAATTACGAGCGATACGCTGCGTAAGATAAATCAAAACATGAACCGTCTTCTGGAAGGAGAAACAGTGCGATGAACACGGCTAAGGATGCAAAAGAGGTAGATCTAGGCAACGGCAGCGTCGGCAGGCTGCTCTTCAAGCTGGCGCTGCCGGCGATCGCCGCGCAGATCATCAACGTGCTTTACAACATGGTCGACCGGATGTACATCGGGCATATTCCCGGGGTGGGCGCGGACGCGCTGACGGGCGTGGGCGTGACGATGCCCTTCATTATGGCCATTTCCGCCTTTGCGGCGCTGGTCAGCATGGGCGGCGCGCCGCGCGCATCGATCATGATGGGCAAGGGCGAGAAGGACAAGGCCGAAAACATATTGGGCAACTGCGCGTCGATGCTCGTCGTCATCGCAGTCGTTTTGACCGCGGCGGTGCTGATCTTCGGCAAGCAAATTTTGCTCATGTTCGGCGCGAGCGAGAAGACCGTGGGCTATGCCTGGGCTTATATGCAGATCTACGCGATGGGTACGATCTTCGTGCAGCTGGCGCTGGGCCTCAACGCGTTCATCAACGCGCAGGGCTACGCGACCATGGGCATGCTGACCGTGCTGATCGGCGCGGTGCTCAACATCATTCTGGACCCGATCTTTATCTTTGGGTTTGGGCTGGGCGTGCGCGGCGCGGCATGGGCGACGATCCTCTCGCAAGCCGTATCCAGCTTTTGGGTTGTCAAGTTCTTGACGGGCAAAAGAAGCTTTTTGCGCATCCGCACGCGGTACCTGCGCCCGCGCACAAAGATCCTGCTGCCATGCATTGCGCTGGGCATATCGCCGTTTATCATGCAGTTTACCGAGAGCGTTCTCTCCGTATGCTTCAACACGTCCCTGCTCAAGTATGGCGGCGACGTGGCCGTGGGCGCGATGACGATTCTCGCCAGCGTCATGCAGTTTTCCATGTTGCCCCTGCAGGGGCTGACGCAGGGGGCGCAGCCCATCATCAGCTACAACTACGGCGCGGGCAAGATCGATCGCGTCAACCGAGCGTTCGTGCTGCTGCTCATCTGTTGCCTCGCGTTTTCAGCGTTGATCTGGTCGGTCTCGATGTTCGCGCCGCAGGTGTTTATCGCCATCTTTACGAGCGACGCGGCGCTCAGCCAGTATAGCGACTGGGCTATCCGCATCTACATGGCGGCGTCGCTGCTCTTCGGCGCGCAGATCGCCTGCCAGCAGACGTTCATCGCCGTGGGCAACGCGAAGGCGTCCGTCTTCCTGGCGCTGCTGCGCAAGGTCATCCTCTTGATCCCGCTGATCTTCATCCTGCCCGGGTTCTTTGAAAACAAGGTGATGGCCGTCTTCCTGGCGGAGCCGATCGCCGATACCATCGCCGTGACGGTGACGGTGACGATGTTCCTCGTCTTCTTTACGAAGCTGAAGCGCCGCATGCGCGCGGCAAAGGCGTGAGAAACGAGGTCTTACGGCCTTGCATTACCGCTATGTGCGTGGTATCATTATAGGCGAATCGTAAACCGCCGAGTGTCCCCGGCCTGCCGGGGGTGAAAAGGGAAGCGGGTGCAAATCCCGCGCGGTCCCGCCGCTGTAAGCGCCTACTTTACGCGTCCATCATGCCACTGGGGCTTGCCCTGGGAAGGCGGGCGCGCGGCGCAAGCCAGAAGACCTGCTCGGTGTGTACACGCGCGGCCCACGGTGCATGGGCGGGCGCAGGCGCGGGCAGTGGCCCGGGCTTTCCCGCTTTTTTGCCCGTGAGCGGCGCGCTGTCGGCGATGAACGACAGGCCCGCCTACGCGGGCAGAAAAGGGGTTTTTTTATGTTCAAACGGTTTTTGGGGCTCGGGCTGGCGCTTCTCATGCTGGCGTTGCCCGCGCTGTCGCTGGCGGATGCGACCCTCACCGGGGCGGACGGCGTGCAGGTCACGCTCGCGGGGGAGCCGCAGCGCATCGTCGCGCTGCCCGTATGGGCGGGCGAAATGCTGCTGGATATGGTGGGGGCGGAGCGCATCGCCGGCCTGTCGGCCTGGGGCGACGATCCGGTGATCTCCGCGACGGCGGATAAGGCCGCCGGGGTGGCGGCGCGCGTCGCGTCCTCCGACCTGGAGGGTATGATCGCCCTCGCGCCCGATCTGGTGGTCATCGATACGTTCTCCGATTACGACGGATCGATGGCCCGAACGCTGCGGGATGCGGGCGTGAGCGTGCTGATGCTGGAGTCGCCCACGACGTTTGAGGCCATCGAAGGCTGCCTCTTGGCCCTGGGCGAGGCGACAGGCGCGCAGGAGAGCGCCGCCCGGATCGCGGAGGACATGCGCGCGGAGCTGAACGAGGTGGCGCAGCGCGTGGCGGCCGTACCGGAGGATGCGCGCGTTCGCGCGATGTACTATGAGGATTATTACGATGCGACGGGCGCTTCTGCGGGCATGCTCTGCGCCTATGGCGCCGGATCGACGTTTCAAGCGTTGTGCGAGGCGGCGGGCGTGGTCAACGTCTGCGATGCGCCGCTGTATAGCGCGGTGAGCAAGGAAAAGGTCGTCGGCGAATGGCGGCCGCAGCTGCTCGTAGTGCCGGGCATCACGTATGGCGCGGACTTCACGGCCGTGTTTGACGGTGGCGAGGCGGCAAAGGAGGGCATCGCGGCGGATGCGACGCTCGCAGGTCTGCCCGCCGTGCAGGATGGGCGCATCGTCGCGCTCACGGAGTGCTACCGCAGCTCCACCTCGCAGTACATGGTAAAGGCGGTGCGCGAGCTGGCGCAGGCGGCGTATCCGCAGCTCTTTGAGTAAGGTTCAATGCGAAAGAAGGGGACGCAGATGCGCCAGAGAAAGACTTTGAATATCGCGGCGCTCGCCCTGCTCCTTTTGGCCGTGCTCGCGCTGTGTATCGGCGCGGGCACGGTCTTTGTCGCCCCGGCGGACGTGCTGCTAGCGCTGGCGGGCCGTGCGAGCGACGCGGCGCAGGCGACCGTGATCCGCGCGATTCGCGCGCCGCGCGTCCTCGTGGGCGCGTTGGCCGGGGCCGGGCTGGCGTCGGCGGGCGCGCTCATGCAAGGCGTGTTTCGCAATCCGTTGGCCGAGCCGGGTCTGCTGGGCGTCTCTTCCGGCGCGGGGATGGGCGCGTTGTGCAGCATGGCGTTGGGGATGTCCACGTTCGGCTCGCTGCCGCTGATGGCTTTTATGGGCGCCATGCTGGCGGTGGCGGCGATCGTGCTGGCGGCCTCCGGCGGCCGGGCGGGCACGGTAAATTTGATCTTGAGCGGCATGGCGGTCTCGGCCCTGTGCGGCGCGGCCACGAGCGTGCTGCTCACGCTGCTGCGGGAATATCAGGTGGCGGCTTACGTGTTTTGGACGCTGGGTTCGCTCGCCAACCGCCGCTGGGAGCACGTGGCGCTGCTCGCGCCCGTGGTGATCGGCTGCGTCGCTCTCTCGCTGCTGCTCGCGCCCCGGCTGGACGTGCTCTCCCTCGGCGACGAGCAGGCGCAGGCGCTGGGCGTGCGGCCTGCGGGCACGCGACTGCTATTCATCCTCATCGCTTCGGGTTCGACGGCGGCCATCGTCTCGGTCACGGGTCCGATCGGCTTTGTGGGCCTGATCGTGCCGCACTGCGCGCGCCTGCTCTTTGGCGCGGCGCACCGCCACCTCATCGCCACGAGCGCGCTGCTCGGCGCGGTCTTTCTGCCGCTGTGCGATTTGGGCGTGCGGCTGCTCGGGGCGAAAAACGGCGCGGAGCTCTCCGTCGGCGTGGTGACGGCGGCGTTGGGCGCGCCCTTCTTCCTCTATCTGCTGCGGCGCAGGGCGCTTTGAACGGACGGACTTATTCATGAGAAAGCGGGGGAGAGGCATGGTCGATCTCATTCGCGTGGAGGACGCTTGCGCTGTCCTGGGCAAGGGAAAAGCGCGCGCACAGATCTTGCACGGCATCCGTCTTTCGGCCAACGGCGGCGAGCGGGTAGGGCTTTGCGGACCGAACGGCGCGGGCAAATCTACGCTTTTGCGGCTGATGGCCGGGCTGATCGCCCCGTCGACAGGCAGGGTGCTGCTGGAGGGGCGGGATCTGCGCGCTCATCGCGGCCAGCTGCCGCGGCGCATCGCCTTTATGCATCAGCATACGCACATGCCCTTTGATTTCACCGTGCGCGAGACCGTGGCGCTCGGGCGCTTTCCGCACCGCGGCGCGCTAGGCATACCGGCGCAATCGGACGGGCGCATCGTGGAGGAAGCCATGGCGCAGGCGGGATGCCTGCAGCTGGCGGAGCGCTGCGTGCGCGAGCTTTCCGGCGGCGAGCAGCAGCGCGTGATGCTAGCGCGCGCGCTGTCCCAGCAGACGGACGTGCTCTTTTTGGACGAGCCGACGGCGAGCATGGATATGGGCTTTTCGCAGGAGGTGCTCTCGCGCCTGGCGGGGCTGGCTGCGGGCGGACGCCTGGTCGTCGCTGCGCTGCACGACCTGCGGGCCGCGGCCGCGCACTGCACGCGCCTGGTGCTGCTAAGCGACGGCTGCGTGATCGCGGACGGCGCGCCGCGCGCCGTGCTGACGGAGCGCAACATCCGGGCGGCGTACGGCGTACGCGTGCGCGTTTTTGACAACCCCGCGGGCGGGTGGGACTATTATTGAGCGGCATTCTCAGGGAAGCGGTAAGACTGGACCCGCGCGCATAATCTTTCACAGGCCTGCGCTTGATCGCGCAGGCCTGTCATGCTATACTGGGTTTGAGAAAAATAAACTTCTGTATATGGGGTATTCTGTATAAAAGAAGAGGGGCGGGCCTATGGAAAGGGAAAAGCTTCCGGTCGGCATCGATAGCTTTGGAAAGCTACGAGACGCAGGGTTTTACTACGTAGATAAGACGTTGCTGATTCGTGACTTACTCCAAAACTGGGGGGAAGTCAATCTCTTCACGCGCCCACGGCGCTTCGGCAAGACGCTGAACATGAGCATGTTGAAGAGCTTTTTCGAGATCGGCGCGGAACCGGCGCTGTTCGACGGCCTGGCGATCTCGAAGGAGGCCGAACTGTGCGAGACGTACATGGGGAAATTCCCCGTGGTGTTCGTCTCGCTGAAAGGCGTGGATGGGCTGACGTTTAAGCAGGCAATCGATCGTCTCAAGGAAATCATTGGCATAGAATCTGAACGGTTTGGCTTTTTGCTGTCGAGCGATAAATTATCAGATAATGATAAGGCTAAATACGCTGCATTGATTGCGTTGCAGGATGGTCAATACATAATGGATGAGTCGATGGTAATATCTAGCTTGCAGACGTTGTCGATGCTTCTATCCAAGCACTACGGCCAAAAGGCGATTCTGCTGATCGACGAGTACGACGTGCCGCTGGACAAGGCGTTTGCGCACGGCTACTACGACGAGATGGTCTCGCTGCTTCGCGGCCTGTTCGGTCAGGCGCTCAAGACGAACGACTCCCTGTACTTCGCCGTGCTGACGGGCTGCCTTCGCGTCTCGAAGGAGAGCATCTTCACGGGGCTCAACAACTTCAAGGTGCTGTCCATCACGGATGTGCGGTTCGACGAACACTTCGGTTTTACGGATGCCGAGGTAAAGCGGCTTTTGGCGGACTACGATCTTTCGGATCAATATGCCGCGACGAAGGAATGGTACGATGGGTACCGCTTTGGCAATGCGGACGTCTACTGTCCGTGGGACGTGATCAACCATGTAGACAGGCTCTGTGCCGAGCCGGATGCACAGCCCCTGGCCTACTGGATCAACACCAGCGGGAACGATCTGGTGAAGCGGGTAATAGACGAGGCGAGGACCGGTACGGCGCAGATGGAGATTGAAAAGCTCATCGCCGGGGAGAGCCTATACAAACGCCTCAACGAAAACATGACGTACAAGGACGCCGGGGCCAAGGACGCGGATTTGTGGAGCCTGCTGTTGATGACCGGCTACCTGACGACGCGCGGAAAGCCCGAGCGGGGCGTATATGAGCTGGCGATCCCCAACCGCGAGGTGCGGGAGATCTATATGGAGCAGGTGCGCAGTTGGTTTGAGCGCAAAGCCGCGGCCGAGGCATCCTCCCTCTCCGCGCTGTATGCGGCGTTTGAAGCGGGCGACGCTAGGACGATAGAGGCAGCGCTAAGCGACCAGCTGATCGAGACGATCAGCTTTCACGATGCGTACGAGAGCTTCTATCACGGCT
>JAEYAR010000062.1 GCA_023404715.1 Bacillota bacterium
CTTCTGTACCTGACCGATCGAGATAAATACCCGCTGCAGCTTTTCGTGCGGGAAATGGTGCTGATGGACAGCAATGTGGATATCGCAGATGGCGAGCTGCAGGGCCAGATGAATCAGATGGTCGCCGTCATCAAATACGCCGTCATCGTGATATCGACCTTGCCGATCATGTGCCTGTATCCCTTCCTGCAGAAATATTTCGTGCAGGGCGTGATGATCGGCTCGATAAAGGGATAGCTGTACGTTGGCTTTTATGGCATTGCCATGAAATAGAGTAAAGGAGGCTCCAAAATGAAAAGAACCCTATCCCTCGCCCTGGCCCTGCTGCTGCTGGCGCTGCCGCTGGCATCTGTAGCCCAAGATCTGCCCATCGTGCCCGAAAAGATCGAGGTGACGATTGCGGTCAACCGCCATCAGAACGACGCGACGACCAGCTACGATGAAAAGGCTTTCGTCAAGATGGCGGAGGAGGCGACGAACATCCACGTCAACTGGATCGAAATCAGCGCCGATCACGACACCAAGATGGCGGCGTTGCTCGCCGGCGACATGCCGGACGCTTTCATCGGCCTCGTCAGCGACAAGATGATCACGCAAAACGCAGGTCTGTTCGCCGATTTGACGGCCAAGGTGGAGGCGCTTGTGCCCAACTTTGTAAACTACTGCGCGGAGAAGGGTATCGACTGGAAGAGCTACATGACCTACCCGGACGGCCATATCTACGGCATCATGGGCGGGTACTATACCTCGCCCAACAACCAGACCGATGGCGTGCCATGGATCAACCAGCAGTGGCTGAGCAACCTAAACCTCAAAATGCCTTCGACGGCGCAAGCGTTGTACGACGTGCTGGTGGCCTTCCGTGATCAGGACGCCAACGGCAACGGCGATCCAAACGACGAAATCCCCATGGACTTCTGCCAGGCTCACTATGCGGCGAAGATCTGGAATGTCACCTCGATGTTCGGCATCCCGGGCATGGTGCGCTATCAGGACGGCAAGGCGCTCGCCACCTTGAATACTGACGCATTTTTTGATGCGCTGCATTTTACGCATAAGTTGGTCGAAGAGGGCCTCCTCAACCCGGAAGGTTTCATTCAGACGAACGAGCAGTACAATTCCAACCTTGATACGCTGCGCGTAGGCGTCTTCTGCGGATGGGGCCCCTACACTTACATCAAGGCGGAGGAGAGCAAGGCGCAGTACGTGCCCATGGCGCCGGTGGCCGCAGAGGGATACGAGATCGTGTGGCCGTCCACCCGGCTGGTGACAGCCGAACGCAACGACTTCGTCATCAACGCGAAGAGCCCCTACGTGGACGAGCTGCTCAAGTGGTGGAACTATCTGAGCACGGATGAGGACATGGCTTACTTTGTGGGGCGTGGGGAGGAAGGTCTCATCTCGGAAAAGCGCGCGGACGGTCTGTATTATTCCTATACGCCCACAGCGGAGGAACTGATCGCCGCCGGCTATACGCAGTATGCGAATAACATCGGCTCCTCCACGTTGGCAGCGTCTTTAGGCCTGGTCAACTTTCATCCGCTGGTGTTCCAGGCGCCGCTGCCTGTAGAGGGCTCTACCTCCATGATCCGCAAGGAGGGCATCGACCTTGTAAGCCCGTATTTTAACGGGTTTGCGCCCCAGGTCATTATCCCGGCGGACGCGCAGGAGGAGTTCAGCTTTGCGACGGAGGGCTTGACCGATTTCGTCGACAACTTCATCGCCACCAGCGTAATGGAAGGGATAACCGCCGAGAGCTTTAACGCCTTCAAGGCGCAGCTGGAGACGTACGGCTACAGTTTTTACATCGACTTCTATCAAAAGGCATTGGATAACGCTTTCTAAACAAATGAGCACGCCCTGCAGCCTCGCGCTACAGGGCGTGCTCAGACTGTTGAAAAACCCGAGTTGCTTCGTTGGGGATGCATGAAGGGGAGGACTCCCCTTCATCTAGGATCGTATCGACCGGCTCTGCCGGTCGGGCGGGGCGTTTTCCGTAGTCAAATGCATAGCATTTGTGGAGGAAAACATCTCCCGTGATCTTCGTGCAAAATGATCCTTCATTTTGCACGAGGCCGTCGACTTTGTCGACGGTCAGAGCACGCCCTGCAGCTTTGCGCTACAGGGCGTGCTTTTTCATGCGGTAGAGGACGGCGCGGCGTCCCCCTGCGCGCTCGCCGGTCCGGTCATGTGAAGAGGATCGAGCGCCCGCGCCGCCTGCTCCGGTGTGAGCAGCCCGCTTTGCACCGCCAGCTCGGCCACCGGCCTTTGGGTGCGCAGCGCCTCCTTGGCCAGGGCGCAAGCCGCGCTGTAGCCGATCAGGGGGCATAGCGCGGTGACGATGCCGATCGAGCGCTCTACCTCCTGGCGGCATTGGCTATGGTTGGCGGCGATGCCGCGAACGCAGTGCTCCGTAAGCGCGCGAAGGCCCCGGGTGAGCTGCACGATGCCTGCGGCGAGACTATCGAAGATTACCGGCTCAAAGGCGTTAAGCTCCAGCTGCCCGGCCTCCGCAGCCAGGGTGACGGTGGTGTCGTAGCCGATCAGGCGAAAGGCGATCTGGTTCATTACCTCTGGGATCACCGGGTTCACCTTTCCCGGCATGATGGAGGAGCCGTTTTGACGGGGCGGCAATGTGATCTCGCCCAATCCGTCGCGCGGGCCGGATGACATGAGCCGCAGGTCGTTGCACATCTTGGAGAGGCTGATGCCGCAGCTCTTGAGCGCGGAGGAGAGCGTCACGTAGCAGTCCAGGTTCTGGGTCGCGTCGATCAAATCGCCGCTCTGCGTAAAGGGGATGCCGGTCATCTCCGCGAGGATGCTCACTACGCGCGCGATGTATTCGGGGTGGGCGTTGACCCCGGTTCCCACGGCCGTGCCCCCGAGGTTTAGGCAGAGCAGCTCTTGCTGGGCCCGCTCCAGCCTTCGCTTTTCGCGTAGCAGCACCGCCCCGTAAGCGGAAAATTCCTGCCCCAGCCGGATGGGCACCGCGTCCTGAAGCTGCGTGCGGCCCATCTTCACCACGCCGTCAAACTCGGCGGCCTTATCCTTTAGCGCGTCGATCAGCCTTTGCAGCGCATCGAGCAGCCCGTCGGTCAGGACGTAGAGCGTCATTTTTCCGCAGGTGGGGTATACGTCGTTCGTGGATTGACCGCAGTTTACGTGGTCGTTGGGGTTCACCAGGCCGTATTCGCCCGGGCGGCCTCCGAGCAGCTCGATAGCCCGGTTGGCGATGACCTCGTTGGCGTTCATGTTGGTCGAGGTGCCCGCGCCGCCCTGAATGGGGTCCACGATGAACTGATCGTGCAGCTTCCCCGCGATCAGCTCGTCGCATGCCGTCTCAACCGCTTTTGCGATGGGCGCGGGCAACACCCCGGCCAGCTGGTTCGCCCGGGCGCAGGCCTTTTTGATCCATCCGAGGCTTACGATCATCTCCGGCGGCAGCCGATGCCCGGTGATGGCGAAGTTTTCTGACGCGCGAAGGGCATGGATGCCGTAATACGCGTCTGCGGGGACGTTTCTGGAGCCGACGATATCCTGCTCTATTCTGAATGCCGGCATTTGTGCCCACCCTTTCTCGCTGTCCGCATCTGGCGGCTTTTCTCTTGTCTTTATTATAAAGGCGCGATATAATATTTTCAAATACTTATATGCATAACAAAGCCATTGACAAACATCTATAGAGGTGCGGCATGTTTCACGAGATGCGTTACGTGTACGAGGTATACCGGCGGCGAAGCTTTTCAAAGGCGGCGCAGGCGCTTTATATTTCGCAGCCTTCCCTGAGTCTGATGGTCAAGAAGGCGGAGGCGCGCGTGGGCGTCCCCATCTTCGATCGCAGCACGTCGCCGATCGGGTTGACCGAGGCAGGGCAGGAGTATATCCGGGCGGCAGAACAAATCATGGGCATTGAGGAGGGCTTTCGCCGGTATTTGAGCGATGCCGAAAGCTGCCTGACCGGCGTCCTCTCCGTGGGCGGCACGACGCTTTTTACCTCGTACGTGCTGCCGCCCCTCCTATCGGCTTTTTCGGCCCAATACCCGGGGGTGGAGGTAAAGCTGCATGAGACGCATACCGCACTGCTGGAAAGAGAGCTGCGGGAGGGCAGCTTGGATTTTGTGGCGGAGAATTACGCCTTCGACCCCGCTATTTATGAGAGCCGCCCTTATTTGGAGGAGCGGTTGGTGCTGACCGTGCCCGCTACGTTCGATGCGAACGCCGCCGCCGCGCCGTATCGCCTGACTGCCGCCCAGGTGGCGGCGGGGGAAACGCGCCCGCCCGTGCCGATGGCTCTGTTTAAGGAAGAGGCTTTCCTTTTATTAAAGGAAGGGAACGACACGCGCATCCGGGCGGACAAGCTCCTGGCGCAGGCGCACTTGCGCCCGCGGGTTCGTCTGCTGCTGGATCAGCAGATCACGGCGTACAACCTCGCATCGTACGGCCTGGGCATTACCTTCATCAGCGATACACTCATTCGACACGTGCCCCCCGATCCACGGCTGTGCTTTTATGACCTGGAACCCCCTCTGGCCCGGCGCACCATTTGCCTCGTCAGCAAGCGCGGGCGCTTCGTCTCTCGTCCCATGCGGGCTTTTTTGCGGATGCTGGCCTGATGCGCCGTAAATCCCTTGATTTCCTTGACTTTTTGCCGCTTTGATTGTATAATGCGAACGTTATGCTTTGTAGCAAATGTGTAAAGACGAAGGGATGCGGGCCCTGCCCGCCGGGAGGATTCTATAAGCCATGATCGCAGCACAAAACGTCACCCTGAGCTATAGCGGGAAGCCGCTTTTCAAGAACGTCAACATCAAGTTTACAGCCGGTAACTGCTATGGCATCATCGGCGCCAACGGCGCGGGCAAGTCGACATTCCTCAAGCTGCTCTCGGGCGAGCTGGAGCCGACTTCCGGCGATATCGCCATCACCCCCGGCGAGCGCATGGCCGTGCTCAAGCAAAACCACTTTGAGTTCGATGAATACGAGGTGCTTCAGACCGTCATCATGGGCCACAAACGGCTTTATGACATCATGACGGAGAAGGAAGCGCTCTATCAAAAAGAGGACTTCACCGAGGCGGACGGCGTTCGCGCCTCCGAACTGGAGGGCGAGTTCGCGGATCTGGAC
Organism: Bacillota bacterium; assembly: GCA_023404715.1. Classification (GTDB taxonomy): domain Bacteria; phylum Bacillota; class Clostridia; order Christensenellales; family Aristaeellaceae; genus Beduinella. The sequence goes on from JAEYAR010000062.1 coordinate 5,125, forward strand.
GGCTGGAACGCCGAGTCCGATGCGGAAATGCTGCTCACAGGCTTGGGCCTTTCCCTGGACTTGGAGCATAAGTACATGAAAGAGCTGGACAGCAGCCAGAAGGTCAAGGTGTTGCTCGCGCAGGCGCTTTTCGGCAACCCCGACATCCTGCTGCTCGACGAACCGACCAACCACCTGGACATCCAGAGCGTGCGCTGGCTGGAGAATTTTTTGCTGGACTTCCCCAATACGGTCATCGTCGTCTCGCACGACCGCCACTTCCTCAACAAGGTTTGCACCCATATCGCCGATATCGATTATAGCAAGATCCAGCTGTACGTGGGTAACTACGACTTCTGGTATGAGTACACCCAGATGGCCGCGCGCCAGGCGAAGGACCAGAACAAGAAAAACGAGCAGAAGATCAAAGAGCTGCAGGCGTTTATCGCCCGCTTCTCGGCCAACGCCTCCAAGCACAAGCAGGCGACCAGCCGCAAGAAGCTGCTGGACAACCTGACGATGGAGAACTTTGAACCTTCCACCCGCCGCTACCCGTTCGTGCAGTTCAAGCCCGACCGCGAGATCGGCAACGATCTGCTGACGGTAAAGGACCTTTCCAAGACCGTCAACGGGCGCAAGGTGCTAAACAACGTCTCCTTCGTGCTGACCCCGGGCGATAAGGTGGCCTTCGTGGGCACGGATGAGCTGGCCAAGACCACGCTCTTTCAAATCCTCATGGGCGAGATCGAGCCGGACGAGGGCTCTTTCAAATGGGGGGTAACGACCTCTCAGGCCTATTTCCCCAAGGACAACAATGCATTTTTTGAAGGCTGCGATTTGACGCTCATCGATTGGCTGCGCCAGTTTTCCGACGAGCAGTACGAGGCCGATATCCGCGGCTGGCTCGGGCGCATGCTCTTTTCAGGAGAGGATGCGCTCAAGCCCGCGCGGGTGCTCTCCGGCGGCGAGCGCGTGCGCTGCATGCTCTCGAAGATGATGCTCTCCGGCGCCAACGTGCTGATCCTCGACGAGCCCACGAACCACCTGGACCTAGAGGCCATCACCGCGCTCAACGAGGGCATGACCTCCTTTACGGGCAGCATGCTCTTCACCACGCAGGACCACGAGTGCGTGCAGACCGTGGCCAACCGCATCATGGAGCTTTTGCCGGGCGGGCTGATCGACCGGCGCGATACGTACGACGAATACATCGAAAACCCCGACATCCCCGCCGTGCGCGAGCGGCTGATGAAGGCTTGAGGACAAGACCGTCGGAAGCAAAAATTTTTGACCCGGCGGCTTTCACAGTTGGATACGAGGCTAAACTATGCTATAATATCCAAATCAGGTTTTATACCCCGAAAGGAACATCAAACGGTGGAGAAGATCAGGCAGGAGAAAATATTAAACGTACCCAACGCGCTGACGATCCTGCGCTTTGTGTTGATGCCCTTTTTCGTATGGCAGTTTTTTAAGGGCAATACGACCACGGCGTTCGTGATATACGTCATCGTACAGCTGACGGATATGCTGGATGGGTTCATCGCGCGCAGATGCCACCTCGTGACGAACTTCGGCAAGCTGATGGACCCGCTCGCCGACAAGCTCATGCTGCTCACCGTGCTCATCTGCTTTGGCGTCGATGGGCGCGTATCTTGGTGGATCATCGCGCTGGTGCTGGTGAAGGAGGCGTCGCTGGTCGTCGGCGGCGCGGTCGCCCTGCATCGCGGCATCGTCGTGCACGCCAAGCACATCGGCAAGGTTGCGACCGTCGTCTTTGCGCTGGCGATCGTAAGCAGCTTCCTCTCTTGGAATCCGGTAGATGTCTGGCTCATGTATGCGGCCGTGGCGCTAACCCTTTCCGCGTTGGTCTTTTACGCGGTGGATATGCTGGGCCCCCTGCGCGCGGCGAAGAGACCGAAAGCAAAATAAACCATGTTATAAGGCAGCGTAGCGCTAAGCTATGCTGCCTTGCTTGACGAAAAGCATAGATCTCCCATGCCCCTTACCGCAGAATCCGTCTATTTTGAACAAAACGTGAGAAAATGCTTGCTTTTGCGGCGCGGGTACACTATACTTAACCATTAATACAAAAATATAAAATGATATGGACATGCAAAAAGAGGAGGAACGCAGATGGCCTTTTACTACGATGAACCGTCGCATACCTTTAGCGAATACCTGCTGGTACCCGGCTACTCTTCGGCCGATTGTATCCCGTCGCGCGTATCGCTGAAGACGCCTGTCGTGAAGTTTCGCAAGGGCGAGGAGCCGTCGCTGACGATGAACATCCCGCTCGTCTCGGCGATCATGCAATCCGTCTCGGATGACAAGATGGCTATCGCTTTGGCGCGCGAGGGGGGCATCTCCTTTATATACGGCTCGCAGACGGTCGAGCAGCAGGCGGATATGGTCCGCCGGGTCAAGAGCTATAAGGCGGGCTTTGTAGCGAGCGACTCCAACATCCGCCCCGACCAGACGCTCGCGGATATTCTGGCGCTCAAGGAGCGTACGGGCCACTCCACCGTCGCCGTGACGGACGACGGCACGCAAAACGGCCGCCTCATCGGCATCGTCACCAGCCGCGATTACCGCGTCAGCCGCATGGATACCGCCACGCCGGTGCGCGAATTCATGACGCCTATCGAAAACGTAATTTATGCCAAGGAGGGCATCAGCCTCAAGGAGGCGAACAACGTCATCTGGGATCACAAGCTCAACGCCCTGCCGATCTTGAGCGACGAGGGCCGCCTCGTGGCGTTCGTGTTCCGCAAGGACTATGATTCACATAAGGGGAACCCGGACGAGCTGCTCGACGCGAGCAAGCGCTACGTGGTGGGCGCGGGCATCAACACGCGCGATTATGAAACGCGCGTGCCTGCGCTGATCGAGGCGGGCGCGGACGTGCTGTGCATCGATTCGTCCGAGGGCTTTACTGAGTGGCAGCGCCGCACGCTCACATTCATCCGCGAGCGCTACGGCGACACGGTCAAGGTCGGCGCGGGCAACGTCGTGGATCGCGATGGCTTCCGCTTCCTCGTGGAGGCGGGGGCGGACTTCGTGAAGATCGGCATCGGCGGCGGGTCGATCTGCATCACGCGCGAGACGAAGGGCATCGGTCGCGGTCAGGCGACTGCGGTCATCGAGGTGGCCAAGGCGCGCGACGAATACTACGCCGAGACGGGCGTCTACGTGCCGATCTGCTCGGACGGCGGCATCGTACACGATTATCACATCACGCTCGCGCTGGCGATGGGCTGCGATTTCTGCATGCTGGGCCGCTATTTCTCGCGCTTTGACGAGAGCCCGACCAATAAGGTCATCGTAAACGGCAACTACATGAAGGAGTATTGGGGCGAGGGCAGCGCGCGCGCGCGTAACTGGCAGCGCTATGACATGGGCGGCGCGTCCAAGCTCTCGTTTGAGGAGGGCGTGGATTCCTACGTGCCCTACGCAGGCAGCCTGCACGACAACGTGGGGCTGACGCTGGCCAAGGTACGCTCCACCATGTGCAACTGCGGCGCGTTGACGATCCCCGAGCTGCAGGAGAAGGCGCGGCTCACGCTGGTGTCCTCCGTCAGCATCGTCGAGGGCGGGGCGCATGACGTGGTGCTCAAGGACAACTCGGCTACGCCGGTGAAGTAAAGATTCTGTTTAGACGGTCGGCCTCGCGCCGGCCGTCTCTGCGTATCGACAAAGTGGCATGCGCCACTTTGTCGAGTTTAGGGGTGATTTTTTCGCTCCGCAAAACTGCGTTTTGCTCCGGAAAAAGCCCCGCCCGCCCGGCCCAGCCGGGCGATACGATTACAGTCTTGCAGACGGCTTTTGGTTTGTCTGCCTTCGATGGGTTTGTAGACAGTCTGAGACGGTCGGCCTCGCGCCGGCCGTCTTTTTACGTCTTTGCATGAAACGCACATGTATGGCATAGAATACACAAGGGTTCGTCTGCATGGAAGGATATTACGGCCTTTACGCAGAATAAGGATAAGCTATACACGATTTATTTGCCTGTACGCCTGAGGAGGAACAGCCATGCGAGATATGATCCTGGTAGTGGACTATCAACACGACTTCTGCCAAAACATCGCGCGCAAGCTGCGCGCGGAGCACATCTACTGCAAGGTCGTCGCACGCGACACCGCGGTGGAGCAGCTGCGCGCGCAGGAGGCGTCCGGCGTCATCCTCGCCGGAGGGCTCGATGCGGATCAGGGGCTGGAACAGGACGTGCAGGATTGCGCGCGCATCGTATCGCTCGGCCTGCCGGTGCTGGCGATGGGCAGCGCCTCTATCTCGTTGCTTTCGGCCATCGGCGGATGTGCGGGGGAGGTTTGCCTGAGTCACCAGGCGCAGTCCGTCCGGTATGCGGACATCCCGCTTTTCGACGGCGTTGTAGAGGGGGAGCGCTGGCTTGAATGCGCCCGCACGCTGTCGCTGCCGCCGGAGGTCTCCGTCATCGCCCAGTGCGAGGCGGGGACGATCGCCTTTGGGCACAACCATCAGCCGCTGTACGGCGTGCAATTTCAGGTCGAACAGAACGACCCGGACGGCATGGCGATCCTTGCGAACTTTGCGCTGCGGATCTGCCGGTGCACGGCCTGGTGGTCGACCGAGGCGTTCATCGAACGCAGCCAGAGCGAGCTGGAGCGCGTGGCGGAGGCGGGGCGTGCGCTGTGCGCGGTCAGCGGCGGGGTGGATTCGACCGTTTGCGCGTCGCTGACATATCGCGCGCTGGGTCCGCGCATGCAGGCGCTCGTGCTAGAGAATGGTCTGATGCGCGAGGGCGAGGCCGAGGCGACGTACAACATGCTATCCGAAATGGATATTTCCACCGCGCGGGTGGATATTTCAACACAGGTATTCGCGGCGCTGCGGGGCCTGACCGATATGGAGGAAAAACGCCGCGCGGTCATCGGGGCGATGCACGAGGCGGTGGACGCCTTCGCCGATTCCATGGGCGGTGTGCAGCTGCTCGTGCAGGGCACGAATTATTCGGATATCATGATCGGCCATATGCCCGAGCGCGGGGCGAGCGGACCGCTTCGCTCTGTGCTGCCCCTGCGCGAGCTTTTCAAGGACGAGGTGCGCCGTGTGGCCGAGCAGCTGAACCTGCCGGGCGACGTGGTGAAGCGCCCGCCCTTCCCGGCGGCGGGCCTGGCGATGCGCATCGTGGGCGAGACGACGCCCGAGCGCGTCGCCATCCTGCGCGCGGCGGACGCGATCTTCGCAGAGGAGATCCGCGCCTCCGGCCAGGAGAAGCGTTTGGCAAAATACTTCCCTACGCTCGCAAGCGGGGTAGAGGCGGGCTTTGCGGGCGAGCTGATCGTGCTGCGGGCCGTGCACGCCAGCGACCGCCGGATGCTGCCCGCGCGGTTGCCGTACGACCTGACCGAGCGCGTCACCGAGCGCATCTTGAGCGCGTTGCCCGGCGTGAGCCGCGTGTTTTACGACCTGACGCCCAGCAGCGCGCAGGACGAGAACTTTCAGTGACGCGATCATTAATATGAAGAATTGAGGAAGATGGGAAGCTAAACTTGCTAGTATAAACAGTATTGGTAAATTATCGGATCCCCCTTGCGGCTAGAATTGGAGGAGGCTTCTTATTTAATATATTGGATCAGACATGGAGAAATGCGATGAAAAAAACACAGTTTTTAAAGGTATGCGCTCTGGAAGCCTTGATGACCGTTTTGATGGCCTCTTCCGCGCAGGCGCTGGTGCCGGTGAACGAGGCATTTATATCTTTAGAATCGCGGATAGAGAATGCGCAGTATCACCCCAAAATGCGAATCAGCGCGGATGTCGAGTATCCGAATCGGATGAACGATGCCATTACGGTGTATTCCGCCAATTTAGTTCCCCTTTACAGCCAATGCGATTTAACGATCTTTTCGGCGTCCGATAGTATTTATTTTTGACTTTGCAGATGGGGCATGGGTTAACATTACAAATGGAGGATCAGCTTATTATTTCAGCGTGAACGGCAAAAAGTGCAGTCAAATGCTGGACAACGCCGGTGACTACGCGGTGGAGTGGACGGAAGGCTTTCCCCTTTCAGTTGAAGAGGCCGAGCGGCGGTCGATGGAACAGGTCGAGAAAATGGGGATCCCGTATTGCGCCGTCGCGGATCGAAAAGCATACGCCGAGAATGAGTCGGGCGCCGATCCGGGCTTCGCATTTGGCCAGATTCAACTCAAGCAGGTGGTGGATGGCATCCCGTTCGTGCAGAGCCTATTGCACCTAACAGGGCCGGATGCATTCGTCGTGGGGAACATCCTATTTTTCACCCTGACGGAGCAGGGCTTTGAAATCATCGACGTATTTGGCGCCTACGAAAACTGCGTGCCGCTCTATCAGGTCGAAGAGATTGCGTCTTTGCCCGAGGCGCTGGATACGCTAAACGCATATTTGGATACCTTTTTTGCAAAGCGCGAGGGTATTCGTGATCTGGAGATATTCAGGATCGCCTTTGAGTACGTGCCCTATCGTACGAATCCGTGGGAAGAGGATGCTGCTGAATATGAGACGATCCCGGCGTGGCATTTCGGTGTCCGGGTGGCAGGCAGCTCGAGGGATGGCGCTGCCTTTGACTTTTGCGTGAGCGCGCTCGACGGAAAGATGCTGGTATATTGACGATGAAGATGAGACGGCGGATCGCCATCGCGGCATTGACATCGCTGCTGTGCTGGGGCGGAAGCATCGGAGCGGCGGACATTGCCCTGGAGGTCTACGGCAAGGGCGGCGCGGGCGAATGGGACAACCCGGTTTTGCAGGAGGAGCACCCGGAAATCATCTGGCGCGGCGGGGACGTGCTTTCGGGCAGCGCGCAGGACCTGGCGCAGGCGCTGACAGCGCGCCAGCCCTACGACCTCTACGCGCTCAACTATACGGATCAAAACTTTCGCGAGATCATGCAAAAGGGCTTTGCCCTCGACCTGTCGGCCTACCCGGCGCTGAGCGCGTATTGTTCGCGCCTGCGCCCGTATTTGCAGGGGGCGCTGGGGCAGGCGGGCCGAATCTATGGCGTTCCGATCCAGCTTACGACCTCTATGTGGGCCTACTCGCCGGATGCGTTCGCGCAGGTCGGCCTCAGCGAGGCGGACGTGCCCTCGACCTATGCGGAATTCCTGAATCTGCTCGCGTGGTGGATCGAGGAGGACCGGGATACGGGGGTGCAATTCGTGCGCGGGGCGGCCGACTTGCGCGCGGAGCTGGCGAATGTCATCACAAAGTCGCTCATCGAGCGCTACGATGACGCTGAAAATCCGGAGCCCTTCAACTCGGCGCATATCGTAGAGATCTATGAAAAGCTAGACGCGCTGGATACGGCGAAGATCGACGCTTATCTGTCGTCGCTGGAGGAAGGGGATAGCTACGGCACGCCTGCGCTGTTCGCGCTCGGCTTTGATGGGCTCGAAATCCGCAATTATGAAGAAAACGCGGGCCTCGTGCCCATGACGCTGTGTGTCGAAGCGGGGGAGCAAGCGCGCGTGCCCGTCTCGATGCGGGTGTTCTTTATCAGTGCGGACAGCCCCAATCCGGACGCGGCGGCGCTCTATCTGGACGCCTATCTGCGCGGGCTGGGCGAACACTTCCCCATCGTGGCGCAGGCGGGCCCGCACGAGCCCGTGCGCGACCTGCGGGCTGAAGAGGAGATCGTAAGGCTGAACGCCCAGATCGAATCGCTGCGCCGGGAGCTTGCGCAGGAGGAGGCGGATGCCGAGGCGATCGAGCAGCAGATCGATCAGGCGGGGCTGCAGCTGGAGCGGATGGAGAAACGCCGCTTTCGCGTACCGCAGGAGAAGATCGACCGGTTGGCGGCGCTGGAGGGCGCGCTGTACGTGCCCGCATACAGCCCGCTGGGTTCGATGCAATCCGAGGGCTACCGGTCCATACAAATGCTGATCGATCAGTATGCGGCGCGGCAGATCGACGCGCGCACCCTGCTCATAGGGATCGACCAAAAGATCGATATGATCCGCATGGAAGGAAAGTAGAGACCGCTCTTGAAAAAGGCGAAAATCCCCGGTTGACAACGCTTCGCGCGTTTGCTATACTGTCCCCATCAAAATCAAGGAGGACGTTGGATGTCGGTGAGCATTGTTGTGGAGAGTTCCCACAACTAAACAGCTTTGCAAGGGGATCGGGCGGGTATGAACCTGCTCTGTTTGCTGAACCCTTGCGTCTGTGAACGCTGCCGTATATCCTGCTGTCTGTAAGACGACGCGGGCGTAATGGGTATGTTCCATTACGTCCGCTTTTTTGTCGCATGCCCGTAGGAGAGGCCTGCCCGCGCGCTTTGCGTACGGCGGCGGATTCCTGCGGGCATTTTGACAAAAAAGGATGTTGAAACATGAACCCTACCGAAAAACACCTGGAGTTTGACCGGATCAAGCAAATGCTTTGCGATAACGCGCTTTGCGAGCGCGCGAAGGAACGCCTGACGAGGCTTTCGCCAACGCTGGATGAGGCCGAGTGCCGCCGCCGCCTCGCGGAGACGGACGGCGCGCGCGCGATCCTCGACGCCAACGGCGCGCCGCCGCTGGTGCCGATGCAGGATATTGAAAAGACATTGGCGCTGTGCGCGGCCGGGGCGATGCTGCTGCCGGAGCAGCTGACGCAACTGGCCCGGTTCAGCGTGGCGTGCGAGCGCATGCGCGCCTACCTCTCGCATGTGAGCGGCGCGGGGGAGAGCATCGCCGGTTACGGCGGCAGCATGGGCGGCCTGACCGACCTGGCCGGGGAGATCGAGCGCTGCATCCGTGGGGATGAGATCGAGGCCGCCGCCTCGCCCGCGCTGCGCGACATCCGCCGCAAGCTGGAAAGCGTCCGCGCGCAGATTCAGGCCAAGCTGGCGAGCATCCTGCAAAGCCGCCGCGCGATGTTCAGCGACGGCACGATCGTCATGCGCGGCGGCCGCTTCGCCCTGCCCGTGCGCCGCGAATACAAGCATCAGTTCGCGGGCAGCGTGCTGGATATCTCCGGTTCCGGTTCGACGGTCTTCATGGAGCCTGCGGCGGTCGGCAAGCTGCAGGGTCAGTTGGGCGAGCTCATGATGGAGGAAGAGGCCGAGAAGCGGCGCATCCTCTATACGCTCACGGCCCTGGTACAGGACGAGGCGCCGCGGTTTAAGCTGAACATGCAGGCGATGGAGGAGCTAGATTTCGTCTTTGCCAAGGCCAAGCTCAGCGCGCAGATGGATGCGCGCGCGGCTGAGATCACGACGGAGCGGCGCATCCGGCTTGTCGCCGCGCGCCACCCGCTGCTGGATCAAAAGGCCTGCGTTCCACTTGATTTTGAAATGGCGGACGATACGCGCGGCGTGATCGTGACGGGCCCGAACACCGGCGGCAAGACCGTCGCGCTCAAGACGGTGGGCCTGCTATCCATGATGGCGCAGTGCGGCCTGCACGTACCGACCGGGGCGGGCAGCGTGCTGTGCATGCACAGCGCCTACCTGTGCGACATCGGCGACGGGCAGAGCATCACCGAAAACCTTTCCACCTTCTCCGCGCACATGACGCGCATCATCGAGATCCTGAATAGCGCGGACGCGCAGAGCCTGGTGCTGCTGGACGAGCTAGGCTCGGGCACGGACCCGGCGGAGGGCATGGGCATTGCCGTGGCGGTGCTGGAGGAGCTGCGCCTGCGCGGCTGCATGCTGATCGCCACGACGCATTACCCGGAGGTCAAGACGTACGCAGCGGGCGCGCAGGGCTTCGTCAACGCGCGCATGGCCTTTGACCGGCAGACGCTGCAGCCTACCTATGTGCTGGAGATCGGCCGGGCGGGCGAGAGCTGCGCGCTCTATATCGCCGAGCGGCTGGGGCTTAGCGCCCCGATCCTCGAGCAGGCGCGCAGGGCCGCATATGGCGCGGAGCGTGAAAGCGCCGCGGGTATCCTGCCGGACGGCCGGGAACCGGCGCGGCAATGCTCACAGGCGGGCGCGCGGGAACAGATCCGCAGGGCGGCCGCTCCGCGCGCGCAGAGCGCGCATGCCCTGTCCTTTGGCCTGGGCGACAGCGTGCGCGTCTACCCCAGCAAGGATACCGGCATCGTGTATCAGGCGGCGAACGAGCGCGGTGAGATCGGCGTGCAGGTCAAGGGGAAGAAGGCGCTGTATCCGCATAAGCGCGTGAAGCTGCTGGCCCCGGCGAGCGAGATGTACCCGGAGGACTACGACTTTTCGATCGTCTTCGACTCGGTAGAAAACCGCAAGGCGCGCCGCGTCCTCTCTAAGCGCTACGATCCCGACGCCCAAATCCGCTATGATCCGGAGGTGAAGGAATGAACGTCATCCGTACCCGGGGGCTGTGTAAGACGTATCGCCGGTTTGAAAAGCAGGAAGGGCTGCTCGGCAGCGTCAAATCCCTCTTTCACCGGCAATACATCGAAAAGGCCGCGCTGCGCGCGTTTGATCTGGAGGTCGAGGCGGGGGAGTTCGTCGCCCTCATCGGCCCCAACGGCGCGGGCAAGACGACGCTGGTGAAGCTGCTCACGGGCATCGTCGCGCCCAGCGGCGGACAGGTCTCGGTGCTCGGTTACGAGCCCGCCCGATTGCAAAACGCGCTCAAGCAGCAGTATGCGGTGGTGATGGGCCAGAAGAGCCAGCTCTTCTTCGAGCTGACGGCAGCGGATACGTTCTTGCTTTTCAAGGAGATTTACGCCATCCCCGAGGCGCGCTACCGCGAGAACCTGCGCGCGCTCGTGGGCCTATTGGGCGCGGAGGAAGCCCTGAACGTGCAGGTGCGAACGCTCTCGCTGGGCGAGCGTATGAAGATGGAGCTGATCGCCTCGCTGCTGCACGACCCCAAGGTGCTGTTCCTCGACGAGCCGACGATCGGGCTGGACGCCGTGGCCCAGCACCAGATGCGCGCCTTTCTGCGGGCGATCAACCGCGAGCGGGGCACGACGATCCTGCTGACGTCGCACTACATGGAGGACGTCCTGCAGCTTTGCCGCCGCTGCGTGGTGATCACCGGCGGCGAGAAGCGCTACGACGGGGATACGGAGGCGCTCTTTGAGCGGTATCATCGGGCGACGGACGAGGATGTGGGCGAGACGGTCGAGCGGATTTACCGGGAGGCAGGGCTGGCGCAGCCCAATGCAAGCGCGAGGGAGGCTGGAAGATGAGAAAATACGTGCAGACGGCCGTCCTCAGCTTCAAGGCGCAGATCGTCTGGCGGTTTGATACGGCGATGACCATGGCGCTGTGCCTGTTTCAGATCCTCTTTGCGCACATCCTGTGGGGCGCGCTCTTCGCCGGGCGGCAATACATCGCCGGTTTTACGCGGGAGTCCATGATGGCCTACGCCGTGGTCAGCGCGTTTTTGACGCAGCTGGATCTTTCCGGGGGCGTGAGCGGCGAGATCAGCGCGCGCATGCGCGACGGCACATTTTCCAAGTACATGGTGCTGCCCATGAACACGCAGGGCTATTTCCTCGCGCACACCGCGGGCGCGGCCGGGTATTACCTGATCTTCGACCTGCTCGCCGCCGGGCTGTGGATGGTCCTCTTTCGCGTGTCGTGGCCCGTGCCGCGGGACGCGGGGCTGCTCCTTTTGACGGCGCTGATGGTCGTTATGGGGCTTTCGTTCATGGTGCAGCTGAACTACCTGCTGGGCATCCTGGTGCTCAAATTTGAAAACATCGGCATCTTTCTCATGATCAAGAGCAACCTGGCGCTCTTTTTGACGGGCGCGATGATCCCGCTGGCGCTGCTTCCGCAGGGCGTGCAGGCGGCCTGCCGGGTTTTTCCCTTCTATTACGTGACCTACCTGCCCGCTATGCTGGTCATCGGCCGCTTCGCGGAAGAGAGCGCGCGGGGCGCGGCCCTGCAGGGCGTGGCCGTGCTCTCGCTATGGCTGGCGGGCGTGACGGCGCTGAACACGGCGCTCTACGAAAGGCTGCGCGTGCGCTACGACGGGGTGGGCATATGAGGCGAAACATCCGCTTGATTCTGACGCTGGTGCGCATGAAGCTCTCGCATCAGATGGTCTTCCGTTTCTCCTTTTTCGGCGCCTTCTTTGTGGATGGGTCGCTGTTCCTGCTGCAAATCCTCATGTTTTCCGCGATCTATGCGCAGGTGGATACCATCGGCGGCTGGACGCGCGGGCAGATGCTGATCTTCATCGGCACGTTTTCGCTCATCAACGCGCTCAACATGGCCATCTTCTTCTTCGGCATCAACGAAATCCCACGCAAGATCCGCGAGGGCAGCCTGGATCATTACATCACCAAGCCCGTGAACCCGCTATTGCGGTTGACGTTTGAAAATGTGAACCCCGGCTCGCTGCCGCTGGTGGCGCTGAGCGTCGCGATCATCGCTTACGGCGTGCGCGTGCAGGGCGTGCGGGTGGATGCGGGGCTGGCGCTCGGGTATACGGCGATGGTGGGGCTGATGACGCTGCTCTGGTACGACATGGAGATCCTTTTGCGCACGCTGCCGTTCTTCACGCTCTCGATCGATGGGGCGGACCGGCTGGAGGGGACGGCGCTGGAGATGTGTATGAAGGTGCCGGGCGTGATCTTTCAGGGCGTGTGGAAGGCGCTGTTTTGCCTGTTCGTCCCTTACGGCATCATGGCGACCGTGCCGACCCAGCTGATCACGCGCACGCTCAGCCCCCTCGGCGCGATTTATGCGGCGGGTATCTGCGCTGTCTTTACGGCCTTTGCGCTGTGGTTTTGGCGCTTTGGCCTCCGGCATTACAAGAGCGCCAGCAGTTAATACATGCCCGGGTAGAATAGGGATTGCAAAATATATGAAGATATAGTATGATGTGGAAAAGAAGGCTGCGCGGGTTTTCTGCGGCAGCCGGAGAATACCGGGAGGGTGTGCGTGGCTCCCGGTTTTCGACACCGTCATATTGATAAATTATTAACAATACGGAAGAGGGGTGTGTAAAATGCGTTTTGAGGATGCGCAGGAACTCTTTGTCGAGGAGCTGGAGGCGAAGTATCACAAGATGATGCTCAACCGCTGCATGCGTTATGTGAACTATGACCGGCGCTGCATGGACATCGCACAGAGCTGCGTACAGGATGTGTTGATGACGGCTTTTCAAAAGTACGCGGAGCTCAATGATCACCCGAATATCGCCGGCTGGCTAAGCCGGGCGTGCGATTTCCGCATGCCCGAGTATGCGAAAGATGCCCGCAACATCTGGAATTATGAAATCAGCTTGGATAGGCTGACGGAACGCGGCCTGGCGGTCGGGCAGGAAGAGCCTATTCAGTGCTGGCATGAGACGGAGGCTAATCAATCGACGGTGAATGAGATGATGGATGAGCTCAGCGACTCGGATAAAGCGCTGTTGAGCGCGCGCTACATAGAAGATGGCACGATGGATGAAATTGCCAAGAAACGCGGTACGACTGTGTCGACGGTCAAGGTTCAGCTGCACCGCGCTCGGGAAAAAGCTGAAAAAATAATCCAAAAGAAAAAAGATTGAGGAAATTTTGTTTATTTGTTAACCAAGGCCTTCAAAAACCATCTATATAAGGTGAAGGAGCAAGAAAATGAAGATCGGAGAACTTTCGAGACAAGCTCAAAAAGAGATGCTTGAACGCATGGCAAAGGACGAAGAATCTCCTTTTGAGGTTACCAATGCGGAGCTGGATGAATTGTTGCAGGCTGTGCACGCGCAAAGGGATTATGAGATGATCGCCCTATGCGACGAGGTGCTCTGCCGGCGGCACGGCATCCGTTATGAGGAGGTGGAAGCGGAAACTGGGGAAGCCTTTCGCAGGCAGCTGAAGGCGCGGATGCGGGCGGCGCGGCGCAAGAATCAAGTTCGGACGGTTTGGCAAAGTCGGGGCTTGCGCTTCGCGTCAATATGCGCGGCGCTCATCGCGGTGATCGTCTCCGTTGAGCACATCTCGTCGCGATGGACGATCAGGCAGCATAGCACGCCGGACGGGCAAGAGTGGGTAGCCGAGCCGGGGAAGCTCGCTAAGTCGGTCATCCCAGTCGGTGTAGCGGAAGGGGGAGAGGATGAGACCTGGACGGTGTATGATCTGGACAGCCTCGTTCAGCGGCTGGGGTATCAGCTGCCGCTGATGGAGTGGATGCCGGAGGATGTTTCGTTGAGAGAGATTGATGGATATCGGGAAAAGGCATATGATGCGGTTGATATTCGCTATGTGGGAGACGGGGACAAACTAATAATTGCCTCGTATTACAAATATTACAATGCCGACTATGTAACTGTATCTTTCGAGCAAGATGAGGAAGGTAAGAAAATTAAGATTGAAAATGGGGAACAGGCATATGTCGCGAGCAATATGGGCGTATATTGGGGGCTGCTAACGAGAGGAAATATGCAGATTCAAATTTCATGTCGAGGATATGACCGAGAAACACTCATGCAAATTTTGAATTCGATAGGGGTGTAGATGATGAGAAAAAAAAATACAATTGCGCTGATGCTCGTAATGCTCATGGTGCTGACATCGGTTGCCGTATATGCTGATAATATAGTGCCTTTCGCAAGCACGCGCTACAAGAACAAAGCGGCAACTTTGTCAAGCGGACTTAAATTAACCGCATCCGCTACTACCTTTGATGATTGCAAAGAGCTGGGCGTTAAGATCTATGTGCTCTATGAAAGCGATGGCACAAGAGTAAAGGCCTGGTTTCCAAAGGCCTATACAGCGGGCCATAAATGCTCATTTAGCGCGGACCTATCGTCGTATGGAGTGAGAGGAAAGTCGTATTATGTGTCCGTCACATTTAACGCAGATGGGGAAATGAAATCTAAAACGACGGGGACTGTGAAATATTAAAGTCTCATAAAGAAAAATACATCAAGACTCCAGATACTATGGATGTGAAGGAGTAAGGTTGACCGTTCTCCTGACACATAAGCAAATGCTGTGGGCGCCCGATGCCTCCGGCGTTGGAAGGGAGAGAATGCCGTTGGATTTAAAAGAACGCTTGCTTCAATTGTGAAGTAAAAAATCCTTGTAAAACGTGCGGGCAGCACCCCATCGCTCGCGCGATGGCTGTTCTACAAGGATGCATTTAGTATATCACACTTTGCAAAGGACAACAATCGAAAATTTATGGAGGTACAATATGAAACGGTTTGTTACGATTCTCTTGGTTGCAATGATGCTTCTGACTTTGTTTGCTGCGTCTGCCATGGCGGCGCGTGGCACTGTTGAAGCGCCGGCGAATACGTGGAAAACGGGGATCGGGTACACTACGCGTACGGCTTCCGGAAGCTTCTGGAAAGCCGCATATGAGTCAGGCCCTGTGGGAAGCATTGATTGCTATCTCTATCGCAAGGGCGGCGATCGCTGCACGAAGATCATCGGCCTTTCAAAATCCACATCTCCCACGACTGGGCTCAACTACCTGTCCGGCCAAGCCGTTACCGGCGATCAGTACAAGTTTAACTTCAAGGGCACTAAGGCGGGAAAGTATACCAATTATTTTAATCCATGATTTGTCCTTTACCAGAGGAGGTGAAATACCCTCCTCTGGATTCTTAATAGATGGAGGTAGCTATGAAAATTGTGGTTTTGCTCGCGGCTTTGCTGCTGGTTCTGTCCAATTTTGCCCTGGCTGATGATTTGAATCAACTTGAGGGCCTCGCCTTTGTGGAGAATCGGGTTGTCGGCGAACTAGATACCGTCTATGACTTTCCCTTAAAAGTGGATATGCCTATGCCTGTAGACAACACAGCAAAGGTAAAGCAATATAAGATGGCCGATGTAAACATGAATGTCAAAGCGCTCAAACGACTTCTGGCGGGGAAGACGATGACCGATGCCGAGGATGCTCGGTGGGAGTATCTTGTTTATGGGGAGGACGCGCTCTTCTTGTTTCAGGAGGAGGAACTAAAATATACATGGCCTCATACCTATTATAGGTTTAGCCCGCTCGATCCTGAAAACGCGTCCTCTGCCCTCAAAAGCGCCGACCCAATAGTTCGCTCCATCATGGATGAGCTTAATGTCGTCTACGAATATCCGTTTTACACCGTATGTGAAGCGTACAAAACCTTAAATACACAGTTGTTATCGACGGAGATCACCTCGAAAGAGGAGGTGGCCCGGCGCCTGTTGAGCAGCAATAGCGATGCACAGCTATACGACTACGAATATATTCAAGGGAGGAAGGGTTTTGATGATGATTACATACTGGTTATTGCTCGCTTACAGGTAGACGATATTCCGTTTGCCTTCGGCGCGATCAAGAGCCCCAGTTATCAGGACGACAACCCTATTTTTGACGAAGGGGTCTTTGGGGAGGTTCAGCTGAATAGCAAGGGACAAATTACGTATGCCAAAATCAGCAACATGCAAACCGTTGTGCAGGAAACGGCCGAACAGCGCGCCATCCTTCCTTGGACTGAATGCATATTGGCATTGTGCAACGATGATCAGGCTTTTCTCAACATGCACAGCGCCATGCTCGTAAGAGCGGAGCTGTGCTACGCCATCAATCAACGCCATGTAACCTATCCGGTCTGGCAGTTTGTCGTAGAAGTAAACGATGCACAGTCGGGATTTCTATATGAAGCATATCCGTCCACGCATTATGTAGATGCAATCACGGGAGAATGTCTGTAATAAAACGGCGGAGAATCGGGGTGTAAGAATGGATTTGTGCAGACAGCTACAACGGGGGATCAAAAGCGCAGGGTTCTGGTGCGGGTTGGCTTTAACGTTGTTTACATTGCAGTTTGTCCATATGGATGCAAGCTTGTACTGGAAAGACCCGCTGGCTTATTTCGGAAGCGGCGATTTTTTCTACACGTTCTTGATCTCGATTTATGTGGGTATTCTTCGATTCCTGTTTCCACTCTGTGCCATACTTCCAGCCGGTATGCTGTATGCAGAGGATCAAAATTCGCGTTTTATTATCCCCACACTGCATCGACAAAGGCCGCAAAAATATATATGCACCCGGATGGCAAGCGCTGTGATCATTACGGGGCTCATGGTGATTGCGGCGATAACGATTACAACAGCGCTGTATTTGGTTGTTTGCCCAGTTGAATATCAAGAAGACAGTTTTCAAGTTATGGCGATGGGTAGCGCATATGGATGGCGTGCGCGTCCAGAGTATTTCTATGTATTCATCCTTGAAGCGACTGTTCGGTTATTGCTCTCGGCATCGTTCTGGGCGTTTATTGCGTTGGCTTTATCGGCGATTTGGCCAAACAATACGTTTATCCTCGTTGCGACGCTCGTTTTTGCTTACGCATTAGAAGCATTTCAGTTAAAGTTGGGGCTGCAGTCCTGGACTGTATCGTTTTTACAGGCGCCTGATTTGGATACAAATACACCTCTATGGATCCTGTTCTCAAAGCAAATAGCTTATTTGGCCGTCGCGGCTGCGGCTTGTTATATCTGTTTAAGATGTGCGTTATCAGCGCGTTTTCAAAAGGGGATACAATACATAAAAAGTCACATATCACGAATTGTTGAACGGTTGTCTCCGCCTCAACGTTTGCTGCTCCCGGGTAAGCTTGCGGGCGGGGTGTTTGGC
This sequence comes from Bacillota bacterium, assembly GCA_023404715.1. Classification (GTDB taxonomy): domain Bacteria; phylum Bacillota; class Clostridia; order Christensenellales; family Aristaeellaceae; genus Beduinella. Next base: position 22,601 of record JAEYAR010000062.1, read on the forward strand.
CAACTGTGGATAGATTTCAGAGCCTTCTGTTCCCCTATAGCAATTCTGTGTACGCTTTTGGTTACTACAATATCTGTGTCATTGACCTCCGTGGTGTCTTATTCAAAATATTCCATGGGTGAGCTTCTGGTCGCGACCTTTGGCGGACTCTCCTGGGTGGATCCGCAGGTGGATTTTTACGCGATTGGAAAATGGGTTTTGCTGCTGCTTCCACCTATGACAGGAATCGCATACAACCTCGAGCGTGAACTGTCCTCAAGGAGATTTATCACAATCTATCGATTTGGAGACGTTCGTAAATGGTGGCGCAGCAAGGCGACGACTAGCCTTTTATATGCGGCATTTACGGTGTGTCTCATGTTTTTATGGACAGCGTGCATCGGCTGGATGTTGGGCGCCCGTGGCTTTTGGGTCTATGTGACGGATGCAGACGGTTTCACTGTTCCAGGAGAAAACATTCTCTTAACGCTGTTTTTGCAGTTCGGTTTGCAGGTCATCATGCTTACGCAGCTTCAAGTTCTGTTTCACGCTATGCTTCATGAAGTGAGAGCCGGGATCATAGCGTACCTGCTGCCCGTCATTGCTCAGCTGTTAACTTGTTCTAACATTGAAGTGACAAGAAACATATGGGCTCCTGCCAATTGGGGGATGATCTTCCGCACAAGCATCTTTTGTACAAATGGTTATATAATGGCCGATGGCGAATGGCTGGATCTTTGTGCAATTCAACCTCTAAAGGCAATTTTGGCGCAGCTGCTTTGCACCCTGATGATTTATACGCTCCATAAAACGCTGATTACACATGTGAAACACATCAAGGCTTGAGCGGAGGAAGAGCGAAATGGCATATATTGAAGTGAAGAACCTATCAAAAGCATACGGACAGCAAGTCGTCCTTTCAAATGTCACCCTTGAATGGGATGAAGGTCAAATTCATGGATTAATTGGGCGTAATGGCAGCGGAAAGACGCAGCTCTTTAAATGCGTGTGTGGCTATGTATCGCCAGACGTGGGCACCGTCCATGTAGGAGGAAAACAAATTGGAAACGATATAGAGTATCCGCCCTCATTAGGACTTTTATTGGAAAGCCCAGGGTTTTTACCTGGATGTAGCGGATTATTTAACCTTCAATTGCTCGCGGCAATCCGATCAAAACTGACGAAGCGTGACTTGATGGAAACGCTCAAAAAAGTAGGTTTAGAGAAGGCGGGCAAGAAGCACTATGCACACTATAGCCTCGGAATGAAGCAGAGGCTTGGGATTGCACAGGCAATCATGGAAAATCCATCACTCATTGTACTGGATGAACCGTTTAATGGGCTAGACAATGCAGGCGTACAGGAGCTTCGTACCCTTTTGCAAGGTTTGGCACAGGAGGGGAGAACAATTTTGCTCTCAAGCCACAACGCCGATGATATCCATATATTATGCAATACGGTACATGAAATTGAGGCGGGAGTTGTTTGCCGTATTCGATAGAACAGTATGGGCAAACCGCGGAAATAAAAGAAATCATCTGACGAAGAGAATGCAAAGGACGGAGTGTTGTAATGAAAAAGACGATTATAATGATGTTTGCTAGCATATTGGTTTTTGCATGTGCATTTGTAAAAGCTGAGTCGACGAATCGTACATTCAGCATATCTGATACTGAAGAATTGCTTTCTGTCGCGTCAATAGGCGACAAGCTTTACCTGACAGGGCGAAATGGACTCTATATGGTTCAGAAGGGCGATAATATTCCACGCCAGATTAAGGGAATTGATGGAATTGGCTATGAGGATAGCATTCATTATGCAGAAGACGCGATTGAGATTCTTTTCTGCATAGGAGATACGTTATATGGTCTTAACCGTGGATATGGCATTGTCTATGAGATACAAATAGACAATGACACGGGGCGGGCCGTCGAATATTTGCGTTTGGATTGGACTGATATGGTCAAGAATGCCGGGAAAATGACCTACCCTATGACATGGGAAAGCGTCTATTGTATGGATAAGCAACTTTACGTTATCGCATATGATATTGACGACGATATGGACTATCTACATCCATCTCTTCGCATCTATGATTTGACGGGCGGTGAGGTGAAAACTGCCGAAATAGACAATGTGCACCACATACTGGGCAAAAAAGAAAATGAGTTGGTTGTGATGCTCTATAATCGTGAGGAAGAGATGAACGCCGTATATGGAGAGCCGGTGCTACCTCGAATCTGCATGTGGGATCCATTGACGGAGGATATCTTTGAACTGTTTCAAATCGATTCGCCTAGAGCCTATGGGCTGCTTTATCATGAAAACAGGGATACGGTTTATTATGTGGATAATGCGAAACTGTATATGCACTCTCTTGACGGGGAAACCCGACAAGCAGCCTATCTTTCAGCTGCCTTTATCACAGGTGTAAACGCATGCTGGCTTGATGATCTTTACGTTTGCGCGAATTTGAATATGGTAGATATTCGTAGCGTTGATCCCGAAAAACTACCAACTACGTCGATCAATATATATCATTCCTATGCAGACACGCCGGAGAATGTGGCGTTTATGAAAGAACATCCGGATATTCCTTTGCGGTTCTCTACAGAGTATTATGAAGATTCAACGAGCCTAGTGCAAGCGTTCATATCTGGCGCAAGCAACGCAGACGTCTTCTTTATCGATGCAACGGATGTTGATCTTCCCGCGATGATGAAAAAAGGCTATTGTTTAGACTTGACCCAGTATCCGCAGATTGCAAACGAAGTTTCCAATATGTACGGCTTTGTACAGGATGCCGTTACATTCGAGGAACATATTTATGCTCTTCCTATGTCTGTATCTGGAAGCGGGTGGGGAATCTTCAGCGACATATGGGATACCTTGGGGTTAGATATAGAACAACCGCAAACGCTTTTGGATATATGTGAGCTGGTGAACACATGGGCAGAACGGTATAGCGACGAGTATCCTGATTATGTGGTCATCGAGGATGTGGAAAACTACAGTCGAGAGCTGACACAAACCGTTTTCGAAATGTATATGGACTATTATAGCTATCAGGGGATACCTATAACGCTAGATACAGAGTTGTTCCGTAAGGTAATGAATGCTGTCAACAGCATTACAGAAGAGCTGGATGTAACAACGCCCACGGAGGACGAAATGTTTGAACTATGGGAAAAGACGGCACTGCTATGCAGAAGAAATGATATTTTGACGCCTACAAAAAACGATTATTCCCTTCTCTTGTTAACGTTGGATGATGAGATGCCGTTTGTAATCCATGCAGATATGACGGTAGCATTCATTAACCCACGCTCAAGAAATATTGACAGCGCTGTTGAGTACTTAACCTTCTGTGCAAAGAATATGAGTGCCGTAGAGAAGATTAAGCTATTTCCTGACTATAACGTGCCTGTTGAAGACTCATATTATCTGAATCAAGTGGAAATATGGGAAAAAGAGAAATCCGAGATTTTGGATGGCGTTGAAGACGACGACGATGAACATAAGATGAAGGCCAAAGAACGATTGGCGGTATTAGAAGCGTCCCTTATGGACAAGGAGGACAATCGTTATGTTGTATCTAAGGAGATGATTGATACATATCGTGAGCTCGCACAGTATGTGATGTTTTTCAACCAAGGCGAAATCCGAAAGAATGCCAATCGCTCAGATACCGTTTTGGGTAGTCTGCTTGTTCAGTATATTGATGGCGTAATGGATCTGGAGCGATTGATTTCTGAAGGCGATCAAAAATTAACGATGATACGGGAAGAACAATTAGTGCATTGAGCTGTCATAATAAAGGGGGCAAGGACATGATCTTAAATCTGATCAGAAGCAAGAGGCTAATTGTCGTTTTCGCGATGATTAGTATAGTGATTTTTCAGATGGCTCTTGCGGAGGAAACAAACATCGTTTATACGCTCGACGGCGCGGAGGGATTTAAGGGGGCCTGTTCAGCCCCGGAGGGCGGCGTGTATCTCCTCACCTCAGACGCGCTTTACCTTTGGCGCGATAGCGCGCCGCAAGGGGATGCCGAGGTGATAGTTCTCAGTAAAAACGACGGCCAAATCATAGGCATAGCTGCTTGCGAAGAGAAGCTGCTGGCGATTACGGCGGAACAAAGCATCCTTTTGTGGCGCGGCGACGGATGGGATGCACTTGGTCAAGCACCCTGGAGTTTGACGGGAGACCCGATTCACCGTTGTACGACTGCGATGTCGTCAGAAGCGCTGTACTACACCTACACAGACACGGAAGGCGATATTCAATTATGCTACTTTGATTTAAATACCTGTGAATTTACCCAAGCGGTTGTGTTTGACGCCCCTTGGTGTGCCTATGACGACCGGCGCTGCGTGTTGATCGGGTTTACCTATGATACAAAGCGGCAACAGTGGTATCTCACCGAATACGACCCGTCGACGGGCGAGGTGACGAGCCAAACCGAGACGGATCTGCCGGAGCGCACTTCGACGTTTGCTTACGATCCTTATCGTAAATCTCTTTATTTTGGAAAAAACTCCGGCGTAGCCGTCCGTGCCGGGGATGGCGCCGAAAGCGAGATGCCGGGTGTGCCGACCTTGGGTGGCCTGACCCTTTTGACGGACGGGCGCTTGGCGGGCATTACCAACCACTGTCTGGGCGTGTACGAACCGGTAAAGGAGGAAAAAGGGCAGATCACGGTTTTAGGTTTTCACACGACCTATAATAGCGGCTTCACGCAGCAAAGCAAGATCCTCGTCGACGTAAAGGAGCTGGGGGATGCGGACATCATGGAAGAAATCTCGCGCATGCTGGTGACGCGTATGGGTCTGTGGATGTGATCGGATTTTGGTCGCAAGATGGTCTGCAGGCCGTAACGGAGAAGGGGTTCTATACGGATCTGTTTGCCAGCGATGTGTTGCGCGGCGCATACGAGGAGTTGTATCCGAACGTCGCTGTCTCAATGCGAAATGGGGATGAGCTCGCCGTTTGGCCTATGGTAATACAGCCCAGCCTGAGAACCGAAGATAGGGATATACTGGACGCATGCGGCATCCAAACGCCCGAGACCTGGGAGGATCTGCTCGACGCGCTGCCTGCTGTCGTCGCATCAGACCTGTTTTTAGAGGGCGGATATGTACCCTTTGGCGTGCTCAAGTATGACCGCGCCAGCATGCTCGAATTCTTCGTGCAGCAATACCTGCTTTGCGAGCAGGGACGCGAGGCAGAGGTGGATTTTAATACCGAGGTATTTCGCAAGGTCGCCGGTCGAATCCTGGAGGAGATTCCGGTAGTCGATCCCAGGCCGCGAGAGGATGGGACAGAAGACTCCGTATTTCAGCTTCAAAGCGTAAGCAACGTGATCAATACGCATCAGCTGCCGCCGCTGCGCCTACGGGCGGACGCCCCGGCCAATATCGAAGCCAGCGTTCTGGCGCTCGTCGTCAACCCCTATTCCAGCCATCGGGCGGAGGCCATGGCCTATGTCGAATACATGGCGACCAAACGCACGGTGGAGGACTATGCGCTCTTCGCCAGCATGGATGAACCGCTGTGTAATGAGGATACACGGGAAAGACTGCGACAGGCTAAAGAAGAGCTTGCGGCGGAGCGGAGCCGGAAGGTCCCCTCAGAGGAGAGTGCGGAGCACGCGCAAAGGCTGCAGGCGCTTGAGCTGGAGATACAGGGATTGGCAGAAAATCTCTACATCGTAACGGCGGAGGCGATACGACAATATCAGCAATATGCGCCGCAGCTTACGGTGCTGGAGAATACGCTGATTCTCTACGACGAGAGCATGTCGTCGCTTTGCGGCAGGCTGGCCTATGGCAATATGACGCTGGATGCGTTTGTCGAGCAGGCGAACCGGCACGTGCAAATGATTTATACTGAAAATGCGATATAGATTAATAGACTAAAATGAAAATTTATGGAACCTATCACTATAATGGATTGATCCCTCGCCCCGTGATGCGCGTCATTACGGGGCGAGGGATGAAACGATCCATGCAGACATCCCCTTATCATAAGCATGTAGGAGGACATGATGAGCCATATCGTATCGGTGTTTCGGCGCAGTCCCCGCCTGACACGTTTTATGCCGGATCTGTTTTTATTCGTTACCTCCTCGTGTCTTGGATTATTGCTGCTTTTTGGCGTTGGCTTGGAGGCGAAAATAAAGAAGGTCAACGAGATCAACACCGGATACAAAACCCCGGATGCGGTCTCCTTTATGCTATATGACGATGCTGCGCTTACATCTGCTGATATTCGCGCCGTTTTGTCGCCAGGCAATAGGCTTTACAAGGAGGCGTCCGGCATGGCGCAGGAGATGACCCTCTATTCGTATAACGGCGACACATGCTTTGACTTGGTCTCCGGACGCCAGTTTACAGAGGATGATTTATCAACCTCCGCCGACCTACAACAGATTGGTGCGGATCTGCTGTCTGAAGGCATCGAGACGATCGGGATCTTGGGCTTGGCCTATCCGTCAAGGCTCGATTTGACGCGTATAGTCTTACCCTCAAAAGAGATGCGGGATGTTTTGCCGAGAGGTCGATGGGTTCTTGACGGCCCCAAACACCCCGAGCGGGATTTTGATCGGCTTACAAAACTGCTGGCTGATGCACGGGCCGAAGCGGTGCCGACGGAGTATACGGGTACGTACCGGATGTATAATCAAAGCTATGCAATCTCCATTATCACGGAGCTGGTGTTGGTATTGTACGTTTTGGGCCTTGCGATGATCATTCAATATTGGTTGGATGCGCATGCATGCAAGATCACAATTTTAATGCTTATGGGTGTGGGAAATGCTCAAATTTTAAGAAAAACGGGTTTGTACTTTATTGCCCTCTTTATCGGAGGCGGAGGCCTGGGCATGGCGATAGGTTTTGCATATGCCGGTTCGATATACGCGTATATATCCGTTGGCCATATCCTGGCTTACTGCGGCTTGGCGGCCATCTTGCAGATCATGGCGATCGGTATGTTGTATAGAAAATTAAAACATTGGAATATGGGGATGACGCTTTAGTATGTGGTTGCTCGAAATAAAAAAAGGCATCTGCCGTCATAAGCTTTTCACCGCCATAATGATTGCATTTATGACAATAGACATCATCTTGATCAATTTTAGCGTAGGGAATGCGCAGCAGGTAAGGACGCAGAGCATGCGTTATCAACAGATTTGGGATCGGGGGTCTATCTATTGGGTGTATGATAGGCTCTATATGGATCCCAAAGCGGAAAGAGCTTTTTTTAGAGCCGACGATTCGCTCGTATGGATTAAACAGTATATACACGCACTGGAAAGCAACGAACGGTATCCTTATTATATCAATGGCAAACATCAACTTGAGATTCACAATTGCAAGCTGCCGGCCCAATTGCACCTTTTTCTGCCTTCTGACGACGAGGCTCATATCGTCGGGGCGGTTCAATTTAACGAACGGTATATGGACGATTTTCCGATAGCGCTGGAAAGCGGAAGAGGCTTTTATCCGGATGATTACTTTTATTATGAGAAGCCGATACCCGTCATACTAGGGCATGCATTTAAGGATGTATACGAGCTGGGCGATACGTTCGAAGCAGATTTTATGGCAATACCGGTAACCTGCGAGGTCGTAGGTTTTGCAGAAAAAGACACTGTTTTGGCTTTGAGCAGCCATTTGAGCTATCTGGATAAATATGTTATAATGCCCGTCTTGCATTTTGAAGGGCCTCCTCGATCGGAGGATGAAGCGTTTTTTCAAAAGGCTAACTATCTGCAGCACAGTACTGGTTTTTTTCGGGTTGAAAACGACGCCGGGCTTGCAGACCTTGTAACCTATTTTGAAAGCACAAAAAAGAAATTCGGCGTATTCCCGATAGAAATAGCACAACTGGATGATACGCAGCTTACCTATTTACACATGATATCTAGCGAGCAGGTTGAGAACATTCATTTTCTTGCGGTGACGCTCGCCGTACTGTCTGTTATCGTGTTAGGGGTGGGCATGTATTCACAGACGCATCGAAACATGCGGTATTACTCCGTTCTTTCGCTATGTGGGGCGTCGAGATGGCAGCTTAACGCATACGTCATTGGAGAGGTTGCTTTTTTGTACCTTCTATCCTTTGCGCTCGCATTGTTCATACCCTCGGTGTTGTTCGGCGTCTTTACGGGGGTACGGGCCGACGTATTGGCGCTCTTGTTCATCGCATACATCCTGTGTGTTTTACCTTCGCTGGTGAGAATCGGTTTACTTCATCCTGAGCAAATCGTAAAGGGGCTATAGCGGTGGCTTATATTGAATTGCGAAAAATATGTAAATCATATAGTAATGGGCGATCCTTGCTACACGTGTTGGATCACCTGGATTTTTGTATCGAAAAAGGCGATATGATATCCATTATGGGAAGAAGCGGATCGGGCAAGACGACGTTGCTCAATATTTTGGCGGGGATCATCGCCCCGGATAGCGGATCGTACATTTTTTCGGGGAGGCAGCTAAACTATACGAAGGAAAGGGATAGAAGAAGGTTCAGAAGCGAGCATATTGGCTATATCATGCAGGATATTCCGCTGCTGTCCGACCGCACGGTCTGGGCGAATGTCAAACTGCCGCTACAGTATCAAAGGCGGGATCAGCGAATGCCCGATGACGAAATCTTGAATCTGGCGTCGCAGCTTCAAATCGAAGGCCTGCTGAACGAGAGGCCATCCCGCCTATCCGGCGGAGAAAGGCAGAAGGTCGGGATTCTTCGCGCTTTGGTGCAACGTGCGGACATCATCCTGGCGGATGAACCTACAGGCTCTCTGGATGAAGCGTCAGGGCTTGAAATACTGGATTTATTGAAAGGGTTGAATCAACAAGGAAAGACGCTGATCGTCATTACCCATGATCAGACGGTAGCGGGAATATGCCATACACATTATGTCTTACATGAGGGGGCATTCGAATGAGCCAGCTATGGTTTCATTCCCCCCGTGCATCGCGGACACGCATGTGGCATGGCTTAACCGGCCAGACGCGTGGCGGGCAGTTCATCGAACTGCCCGCCAAAACGTTACGCGACCTCCTTGACCGGCGCCCACATTCTGCTGCCGTCAGAGGCGTCCCTGCTAGAGGTGTCGCCAATAACCCGAACATTATCAAAAAACTGATGAAAAAAGTTTGGATTTTGCATTGCAAAGGCAGCGCGCATTTGCTATACTCAATGCGTATCTCAATTTGCCAAAATGCTTTTGGAGGGGAAATCTATGCCCAAGGTTGCATTGTTTATGGGATCGCGCAGCGATTTTGCGTCGCTGGAGGGCTGCGTGCGCGTGCTCAAATCCTTTGATATCGACGTCACCGTCCGGGTCGCTTCCGCGCACCGTACGCCGGAAGTTGTCAGCGCATTCGCTTCCGCCGCGCGGGAGGACGGATACGAGGTTATCCTCGCGGCGGCGGGCAAGGCCGCGCATCTGGCGGGCGTCATCGCCGGGCATACCACGCTGCCGGTCATCGGCATCCCGGTCAAGTCCTCCTTTATGGATGGGCTCGATTCGCTGCTCTCCACCGTGCAGATGCCCACGGGCATACCGGTTGCGACCGTCGCGGTCGGCGGCGGGGACAATGCGGCGTACCTGTGCGCGCAAATCCTCTCCATAAAATATCCCGCGATTGCCAGGAAGCTCTCCGACCACCGCGCGGCCATGAAAGAGAGCATCGCAAGGGACGACGAGGCTGTGGCGGAGCAGGTCAGGGCGCTGTAAGAGACCGTAAAATAAAGGAGCATGACATGTCACATATCAAGGAAAGCGGCGACCGCATGGAGGAATACTGCGGCGTTTTCGGCATCTATGACGCCACAGGCAAGATGGATGTCGCCCAGGCGACGTATTTTGGCCTGTATTCGCTGCAGCACCGCGGCCAGGAGAGCGGCGGCATCGCCGTCTCCGACGGACAGACCATCAAGCAATACCGCAACCTGGGCCTCATCCCGGAGGTCTTCAACGACGAAATCCTCTCCGGCCTGACGGGCCACGTCGCCATCGGCCACGTGCGCTATTCCACGTTCGGGGAGAGAAACGTCATCAACTCACAGCCGCTGGTGGCCCGCTGCAAGATGGGCATGCTGGCCCTGGCGCACAACGGCAGTCTGGTAAACGCGGCCTCCCTGCGCGGGAAGCTGGAGGACTCCGGGGCGATTTTCCAGACCACGGTGGATACCGAGGTCATCCTGAACCTGATCGCCCGCATGTCCTCGCGCGGGCTGGACGAGGCCATCGTGCGCATGATGCAGACCGTGCGCGGCAGCTACGCGCTGGTACTGTTGACCCAGGATAAGTTAATCGGCATCCGCGACCCTTACGGCATCCGCCCGCTGTGCCTGGGCCGCCTGGGCGAAAGCTACGTGCTCGCCAGCGAGAGCTGCGCGCTCGACGCGGTGGGCGCGGAGTTCGTGCGCGATGTGCGCCCGGGCGAGGTCGTCGTCATCGACAAGGACGGCCTGCGTACATTCCACGTACCCGCGCCGCTGCAAAGCAAGCTATGCGTGTTTGAGTTTGTATATTTTGCCCGCACCGACTCGGTGATCGACGGCGTGGGCGTATACGCCGCGCGCAAGGAGGCGGGCCGCCGCCTCGCCATGGGCGACGACGTGGAGGCCGATATGGTCATCGGCGTGCCGGACAGCGCGCTGCCCGCGGCGATCGGCTACAGCGAGCAGTCGGGCATCCCCTATGGCGACGGGCTGGCGAAGAACCGGTACGTTGGGCGCACGTTTATCCAGCCCAGCCAGGGCATGCGCGAGGTCGGGGTGCGCACCAAGCTCAACGCGCTTTCGCGCAATGTGCGCGGCAAGCGCCTGGTGCTGGTGGACGATTCCATCGTGCGCGGCACGACGAGCCGCAAGATCGTGGAGATGCTGCGCACCGCCGGCGCGCGCGAGGTGCACATGCGCATCTCCTCCCCGCCGGTGCTGAACCCCTGCTATTTCGGCATCGACATCGCCACCAGCGAGGAGCTCGTCGGCCATGGCCGCAGCGTCGAGGGCATCTGCGATTACATCGGCGCGGATTCGCTCAAGTTTCTGCCCGAGAGCGACCTGCTCAAGACGGTAGAGGGCTCCGGGTGCGGATTTTGCACCGGATGCTTCGACGGCTGCTACCCCATCAATCCCGGCGAGGAAGAGGCGGAGCTGATCTTGGATCTGTAAAGGTAAATCGACGCCGTGCGGCGAAGACAGGGATGCTCGAGGGGCCGGCCCCTTGAGCGGGGGCCGGGGGCAGCTTCCCCCGGGAAAGGAGCGCGTATGATCACTTATAAAGATGCGGGCGTGGATGTAGAGCGCGGCTATGAGGCCGTAAAGCGCATGAAACAGCACGTGCAAAAGACGTTTGACGCGAACGTGCTGGGCGGGCTCGGCTCGTTCGGGGGGTTTTACTCGATCGAGAACGAGGGGCTGGAAAAGCCGGTGCTCGTCGCGGGCACGGACGGCGTAGGCACCAAGTTGAAGATCGCCTTTTTGATGGACAAGCACGACACCGTGGGCATCGACTGCGTCGCCATGTGCGTCAACGACGTCGTCTGCCAGGGCGCGCGGCCGCTGCTCTTCCTCGACTACCTGGCTACGGGCTACCTCGACCCTGAGAAGGTGGAAAGCATCGTCGCTGGCGTCGCCGAGGGCTGCCGCCAGGCGGGCTGCGCGCTGATCGGGGGGGAGACCGCCGAGATGCCGGGCTTTTACACCGAGGGCGAATACGACCTGGCGGGCTTTACGGTCGGCATTGTCGACCGCGAGAAGTCCATCAGCGGCGAAAAGGTGCGCCCGGGCGACGCGCTGATCGGCCTCGCATCCTCCGGCGTGCATTCCAACGGCTATTCGCTCGTGCGAAAGCTCGTGCTGACGGAGGGGACGGATCTGCACGCCCACGTGCCGGAGCTGGGCAAATCCCTGGGCGAGGAGCTGCTCACGCCCACCCGCATTTACGTGAAGAGCGCGCTTGCGCTCTGTAAAGCGTTTGACATTCATGGCATCGCCCATATCACAGGCGGCGGGTTTATCGAAAACATCCCGCGCATCCTGCCCGAGGGGTTGGCGGCGCGCATCGAGCAAGGGACCTGGCCGGTGCCGCCCATCTTTAGGCTGCTGCAGCGGCGCGGCCAGATGGAGGACCGCCAGATATTCAACACGTTTAACATGGGCGTCGGCATGGTGCTGGCCGTGCGGGCCGAGGACGCGGAGGCGGTCGTCGCGCGCGCGAACGAGCTGGGCGAGCGGGCGTATCGCATCGGCGCGGTCGAGCCGCAGGCTGACGGCGAAAGGTTGGTGCTCGCATGAGCACGCGCATCGCGGTGCTATGCTCCGGCGGGGGCAGCAATTTGCAGGCCATATTGGATGCGATCGATGCGGGCGCGATCGACGGCGAAGTCGTGCTCGTGCTCTCCAACGCCTCCAAGGCGTATGCGCTGGAGCGCGCGCGAGCGCGCGGCATCGAGGCCGTATTCGTGAGCAAAAAGCAGGCGGGCAGCAGCGAAGCGTTTAACGACGCGATCCTTGCGCACTTGCAGCGCGCGCGCGCCGGGCTGGTGGTGCTGGCCGGGTATTTGCCCATCGTCGGTCCGCAGATCGTCCGTGCCTTTGAGGGACGCATCCTCAACATCCACCCCGCGCTCATCCCGTCGTTTTGCGGCGCAGGCATGTATGGGCGCCGGGTACATCAGGCGGTGCTCGATTCCGGGGCGAAGATCTCGGGCGCGACGGTTCACTTTGTAGACGAACAGATCGATCACGGGTGCATCGTGATGCAAGACAGCGTACCGGTGCTGCAGACCGACGACGTCGACGCGCTGCAGGCGCGCGTGCTCACGGTCGAGCACCGCATCCTGCCCAGAAGCGTGGGGCTTTTTTGCGCTGGCAAATTGCGGGTAGATGGAAGGCGGGTATTTGTGGTAGAATAGAGGGGACCGTTATTTTTGCCAAATTTCGCGCAAATTGGGCCTGAATCCTTGCCTGCGCGTGAATTTTAGCGTAATATAAAGGTTCGGAGTTACCACGGATATAAGGAGAGCCTTCGATGAAGATATTTCATCCGCAAAGCGGCATGAACGGCGCGCAGCGGGATAATTGCTTCCTCATTCAGGATAACGCGGGCGTAGAATTGGGCCAGGGCTCTGTAATCGCCCGGAATGTCAAAGAAATATACCCGGAGCGCCCTGTCGATATCGTGATGGAGTTGGATGCGCATCCGCGGGCGCGGGATATGCTCTTTGGCGCGCTGCGGGCGCAGGCCGCCTTGCTGCACCGGCAAGCCGGGCGCGCGCCGGCGCGGCTTTATACCCTCTGCCAAATGGGGGATGTGGAGCGCTACCACTATTTCAAGTCCTTCGGGTTTGACGATGCGGACGGCGACGAGCTGTTCGTCTGGCGCCTGAGCAAGCACGAGCGCATGATCTACCCGCCGCTCTCTACGCAGATCATCGAAATCCCGCGCCGCTCGCGCGCTGAGACGGAGGGCGTCGTGCGCCGCATGCAGAGCTTCGGCGCGGGCGAGCATGCCCCGGAGTGGCTGGAGGATGTTTCCCGCATGCCGAATTTTTGCGCCTTTGCGGTGTATGGCGGCAGCGAGCTGTGGGGCGAGATCGTCGTCACCGGCGAGGATCAGGAGGCGCGGGTAGAGGCGCTCTATACGGTGCCGAAGTATCGGGGGCACGACGTGGCGACGGCGCTGCTCAGCCAGGTGCGTCTGACGCTTCTGGAGCGCGGCGTCCGGTTCGTGAGCATGAACGTGCCCCGGCGCAATCTGCGCGCGATGCGGCTGCTGCAACGCATGCATTTTGAATGGGTTCGTACAGACCAGTTGTACATGGGGATCGACCTGTAGGCCGTTACAAACAGCTTACGGATAAACGAAAGGGGAAAATGACGTGATCAAGCGGGCATTGCTGAGCGTATCGGATAAGACAGGCATCGTCGAGCTGGCCAAGAGGCTTTGCGATCGGGGCGTCGAGTTGCTCTCCACGGGCGGAACGATGAAGGCGATCGAGCAGGCGGGCATCCCGGTGACGGGCGTGTCGGACGTAACGGGTTTTCCGGAGTGCCTGGACGGGCGCGTAAAGACGCTGCACCCCGCCATCCACGCGGGCCTGCTGGCCATGCGCGGAAATCCCGAGCATATGCGTCAGATTGAAGAGCTGGGCGTAAAGCCCATCGACCTGGTGGTGATCAACCTCTATCCTTTCCGCGAGACGATCGCAAAGCCCGGCGTGTCGTTCGAAGAGGCCATCGAGAATATCGACATCGGCGGCCCGACGATGCTGCGCGCCGCGGCCAAGAACTGGCAGGACGTAGCGGTCGTCGTAGAGCCCTGCGATTACGAAACGGTGCTCGCGGAGTTTGAAGAGACGGGCGACGTATCGCGCGAAACGAAGCTGCGCCTTTGCTACAAGGTGTTCGAGCATACCGCGCAGTACGACTGCATGATCCAGCAATATTTGCGCGCGCAGCTGCCGGGCGACAACCGCTTCCCGGATAAGCTGACCGTGACGTTTGAAAAGGTGCAGGGCATGCGCTACGGCGAAAACCCGCATCAGGGCGCGGCGTTCTACCGCGACCTGACCGACATCGCGGGCACGCTGCCCGCGGCCCGGCAGCTGCACGGCAAGGAGCTCTCCTACAACAACATCAACGATACGAACGGCGCGCTGGAGCTGCTGCGCGAGTTCGACACGACCGCGGTCGTCGCGGTCAAGCACGGCAATCCCTGCGGCGTGGGCGTGGCGGACGACGTGGCGGAGGCCTATCGTTTGGCCTACGAGGCGGACCCGGTCAGCGTGTTCGGCGGCATCGTCGTGACGAACGCGACGGTGGACGCAGCCACGGCGGAGCAGATGGCGAAGATATTCCTGGAGATCATCGTCGCCCCCGCCTTCACCGACGCGGCGCTGGAGATCCTCACCCGCAAGAAGAACCTGCGCCTTTTGCAGCTGGATACGACCCACCGCGCCTACCCCAAGGCCGAGCGCGTGCTGCGCAAGGTTTCCGGCGGCCTGCTCGTGCAGGATATCGACGACGTGCTGCTGCCGGAGGGCGGGGAGCTCAAGGTCGTGACCGACCGCGCGCCCACCGAGAAGGAGATGAAGGACCTGCTGCTGGCGTGGAAGATCGTCAAGCACGCCAAGTCCAACGGCATCGCCATCGCCAAGGACGACCAATCGCTCGGCATCGGGCCGGGGCAGGTCAACCGCATTTGGTCGACACAGATGGCCATCGAGCGCAGCGGCGAAAAGGTGCGCGGCGCGGCGTTGGCGTCCGACGCGTTCTTCCCGTTTGACGACTGCGTGAAGGAGTGCCAGAAGGCGGGCATTACCTGCATCATTCAGCCGGGCGGCAGCGTGCGCGATGCGGATTCCATCAAGGCCTGCAACGAAGCGGGCATCGCGATGGTCTTTACAAACATGCGCCACTTCAAACACTGAGATTTCGCGTGAAACGGGGCACATCGCGTTGTCGCTACGCTTTCGGCGGTCGGTCACGTATTAATATACGCTCCCTCCCGCCGAAAGCTAGGCTCCTAGCGCTACACCCCGTTTAACGCGAAATCGCTTTGTTAGGTGAAGGAGAGGGCTCGTGGATGGCTCGCGGCTTCGCCTCTCGCGGGGGGCGGGAAAGTGCAACGTCCAATCTCGGTTGAAAGCCTCATGTGTGGAAAGGTGTTTTTTATGAAGGTACTCGTCATCGGCGGCGGCGGGCGCGAGCACGCGGTCTGCCAGGCCCTTTTGAAATCCGAGCGCGTGACGCAGCTGCTGTGCGCGCCGGGCAACGGCGGCATCGAGCGCATCGCCCGGTGCTTTCCCGATGTCAAGGCGACGGACGTCGACGGCATCGTCCGGCTTGCTAAGGCGCAGAGCGTAGACTTCGTGGTCGTCACGCCTGACGATCCGCTGGCGCTGGGCTGTGTGGACCGTCTGGAGGCGGAGGGCATTCGCGCGTTCGGCCCTTCGCAGGCGGCGGCGCGCATGGAGTCGAGCAAGATCTTTTCCAAGGACCTGATGAAGAAGTACGGCATCCCCACGGCGAGGTGCGAGGTCTTTGACGACTGCGACCGGGCGCTCGCCTATCTGGATACGCAAAAGGCGCCCATCGTCGTAAAGGCCGACGGCCTGGCGCTGGGCAAGGGCGTCGTCGTGGCCGCTACGATCGACGAGGCGAAGGACGCCGTGCGCGACATGATGCAGGGGCATAAGTTCGGCGAGAGCGGCGCGCGTGTGCTCATTGAAGCGTGCATGTTCGGGCGCGAGGTGACGGTTCTGTGCTTTTGCGACGGCAAGACGATCCGTCCGATGCCCGCTTCGCAGGATCATAAGCGCGCGCTGGACGGCGACCTGGGCCTAAATACCGGCGGCATGGGCGCCTTTGCGCCGAGCCCGCTCTATACCCCGGCGATCGCCCAGCGCGTGGATCGCGAGATTTTGCAGCCGACGCTTTCGGCGATGAACGCGGAGGGCCTCACATTCAAGGGCATCCTCTACGTAGGCCTGATGCTGACGGAAAGCGGGCCCAAGGTAGTCGAATACAATGCGCGCTTTGGCGACCCGGAGACGCAGGCGCTCCTGCCGCTGCTGGATGCCGACCTGATGGCGATCTTCGAGGCGATCGAGGCAGGGGCGTTGAAGGACGCCCAGATCCGCTGGAAGAACGAGTCCGCCGCCTGCATCGTGCTCGCATCCGGCGGCTACCCGGGTAAGTACGAGAGCGGCAAGGAGATTACGGGCATTGAGGATGCCGAGCAGATGGGTGCGACCGTATACCACGCGGGTACGCGCGAGGCGGGCGGCCGCTTCTACACGGCGGGCGGCCGCGTGCTGGGGGTGACGGCGGTCGGCCAAACGCTCAGGGAGGCTGTCGCCAAGGCTTACGCCGCCGCGGACAAGATCGACTTTGAGAAAAAGCACATGCGTCGCGACATCGGTAGCCGCGACGCGTAAAACGAAATCAGCGCCGGAAGATACGCTTCCGGCGCTTTCTGATTTGACTTCCACCTTTTCTTCGCGTATAATGCCCATAGAAATGATGGAGGAAGCCTATGAAGATCTTCGATGAGACGCTGAATTGGTATAAGGGAAATACCCATATGCACACGACGCTGAGCGACGGAAGGCTCGCGCCCGAGGAGGCAATCGCCCGTTATGCGGCGAAGGGATATGACTTTGTGACGCTGACGGATCACCGCCGCATCTCGCCTGAACGAAGGGAGCAGGGCTTGCTCGTGCTCTCGGGCACGGAGCTGGACTACGGCTTTGCCAACCAGGTGGTGCACATCACGGCGGTGGGCCTTGAGCGCGCGTTCGATACGCAGGCGGCCTGCGACGAGCAAGCGGGCGCGGGCCCGGAGGCGGGGATCGCCGCGATCCGCGCGGCAGGTGGCCGGGCTATCCTTGCGCACCCGTGCTGGTCGCTCAACACGCAGGATATGCTGGAGCGGCTTGACGGCATCTCGGCGCTGGAGATTTACAACACGGTTTCCGGCACGCCCTGGAACGCCGACCGTGCCGAATCCGCATCCTTTTCGGATATCGCGAGCGCGAACGGCAGGATCGTCCCGGTTGTGGGCGCGGATGACGCGCACTTCTACGACGGGGACGCCTGTCAGACCTGCATCTACGTCAACGCCGCCGACTGCACCCGCCGGGCCATCCTGGAGGCCATAGACGCCGGGCGCTTTTACGCGACGCGCGGGCCGCGCATTGAGCAAATAGAGGTGGCGGACGGCAGCATAACCGTGCGCTGCTCCGCCGCCCAGAAAATCATCTTCTACTCAGCGCGCGTATGGTCTGCCGGTCGCTGTCATGTGGGCGAGGGGCTGCGCTGTGCGACGCATGAGGTGAACGGCGCGGATGTGTTCGTGCGCGTAGAGGTCGAGGATGCGCAGGGCCGAAAGGCTTATGCCAGCCCGATCGCCCTTAGATAACCGGCCGAAAGCGTTCGGCGGATGTGAAAGGTTAAATCGATAGCTGCCTGTCGCGGGCCGTTACGGCCCATGTGCCGACGGCCCGCCCGTTTTGTACGACCGTCACCTCCGCGTAAAGCGCTGTGGTCGGGCAAACGTGCGTCGGAATCACGTAGAGCTCCGCGCCGGTCTCCGGCACGGGGCGCTTTGCGTCCGGATCCAGCGCGAAGACCCAATGCTCCTCGCTTTGAAAGAGGGGCTTTGCCTCCGGCCAGCCGACGATGACGCCGCGCGCGCCCGCCGGGTCGCTCGCGATGCCCTTGCAGCCCAGGTCCAATGTGAACGTGCCGGGGGCGGGGCGGCTGATCACGCGCGTGAGCACGGCGGCGCCGGGCGTGAAGGGCAGGTCGGGAAAGTCGCGCGCATAGCCGTAGTCCATCACAAAGCAGGTGCCGGGGGAGAGGTACGCCCCGGGGCGCATTGCATGGCAGGGAAAGGACGGCGTGCCGCCCATGATCAGCACGTCACAGAGCATTCCATCCGCGCTCAGCCGCGCGCGCAAGGCGTCGACTGCCCGCAGGGAATCTTCGACCGCCTTCAGGCGCGTGGCGGCGTCGCGCTCGTGGCGGTGGCCGTCGTAGCAATGCAGGCCGCGCATACAAATGCCGGGGATTTCGCAGGCGGCGCGGTACCAAGCGTGCGCCGCTTCCGGCGCTACGCCCGTGCGGTTCATGCCCATGTTGACGTCCAGCAGCACGCGTACAGCCCCAAGGCCCTCCGCCAGCGCGCGGGCCCCGAGCGATGCGAGTTGCCGCAAGTCGTCCGCCAGCGCGAAGCATTCCACCTGGGGGTAGGCCTTTGCAAGCGCAATGAAGCGCGCGATGTTCGGGCCGACGAGCGGATAGGCGACCAGCAACGCCTGCGCACCGCAGCGCGCGACCATCTCCGCCTCCGCGAACGTCGCGCACTTGAAGCGGACAATCCCCATTTCCACCTGCATGCGGGTGATCTGTTCGGACTTGTGGGTCTTGACGTGCGGCCACAGGCGGCCGGCGTCGCCGGCCATGCCGATCGCCTTTTGCGTATTCTCACGGATGATGTCCGGGTAATAGAGGAGCGCGGGAGACGGAACGTCCGCCGCATTTTGTATCCGATATGGGTTATCGTTCACGGGCCGCCTCCCTCAAACTTCAAAGATGAATTCGATCTCTACCGCGATGCCGCCCGGCAGCTCGTTTACGCCGATCGCCGAGCGGGCGCCCACGCCGTCCTCGCCGTATAGGTCTAAAAAGAGCTGCGAGGCGCCGTTCATGACGAGGGGCTGCTGCGAAAAGCCGGGCGCGCTGGCGACGAAGCCGAGCAGCTTTACGAGGCTCCTGATGCGGTTGAGGTCGCCTAGATGCGCGTGCAGCACGCTGAGGGCGTTGAGCGCGCATAGGCGCGCGGCCTCTTGCCCCTGCTCGACGGTGCACTCTGCCCCCACATGGCCTACGATGGCGGGCACGCCGTCCTTTGTCGCGCCCTGGCCGGAAACGTAGAGCAGGTTGCCGATCTGTTTGACCGGCTTGTAGATGCCGCCGCGCGGGGGCGGGTTGGGGAGGGATAAACCAAGATTTTTGAGGGTTTCGTAGACGTCTGCCATGAGAGGTTCCTCCTTCATTGTAAATCAGCTTATATCAGCATGCCTGCGTCGGGGGAAAGAAGCTTTCCGTTTGCAAAGGCCTGCTTTCCGTTGACCCAGACGGCACGGATGCCCTCCGGCAGCTGGTGGGGCTGTTCATAGGTGGCGCGATCCGTCAGCGCATCCCAATCGACGAGCACGAGGTCGGCTGCGTAGCCGGCGGCGATGCGTCCGCGCTCGTGCAGCCCCAAAAAATCCGCTGGCATGCGGGTGATCTTGGCGACAGCCGCCTCGAGGGGGAGCATAGGGCGCTCCCGTACGTAACGGCGCAAAAAGCGGGGGAACGCGCCGAACTTGCGCGGATGGGCCCTGCCTCCGGCGGAGTAAAGCGCGTCGGAGACGACGATGCATTCCGGGCGGCGGAGGATTTTATCCACGTCCGCGGGATCCATGTGATGCTCGACGATGGTGACGGAACCCCCTTCGCGCAGGAGCAATTCCGCTGTGAAATCGAACGGGTCGCGGCCATAGCCCGCGGCGATATCGGCGATGCTGCGGCCGATCTCCCCCGCGACCGAAGAGTCTGCCACCTCGATGCGGTCGAGCCCGGTGGTGGCGGCGAGGTTATCCCAATCATCCCGCTCGCGGCGAAGGGAAGCGACGATCGCGCTGCGCCGCACGGGATCGCGCAGCCTTTCAAGCAGTGCCTCCGTACCGCCGGAGAGCGCCTCCGGTGGGAAGAGCGTCGTCAGCGTTGTAGATCCCGCCGCGTACGGGTAGGCGTCGAACGTGACCTGGAGCCCCTGGGCCTTCGCCTGGTCGATGCGGGCGAGGATTTCGTCCACCGCCCCGCCCCACATGTTTCTGCCGGCGGCCTTGAGATGGCTGATGTGCATGCGCGCGCCGGTCTGCCGCGCGAGGTCGATCACCTCTTCTACGCTGCGCACGACGCTTTTGCCCTCCCCGCGCATGTGGCAGACGACGGGCTTATGATGCCGGGCGGCGACTGAAGCGATGGCGAGCAGCTCGTCCCGGCCATAATAACACTCCGGCGCGTACATAAGCCCCAGGCTCAGACCCAACGCGCCCTGCGCGAGCGCGTCATCCAGCAAAGCGCAAATATGCGCAAGCTCATATGGCGAGCAGGGGGAGGGGGCGAAGCCCTTGACGCAGATGCGCAGCGCGCCATTCCCGACGAAGTAGCCGGTGTTGACGGCGAGCGGGCGAGCGGACGCCGCGCGCAAAAACGCAGGCATGTCATAGCCGCGTAAGACCTCCGGCATATCGCCGAGGATGGGCGCGGCATAGGCGCGCAGCGCGTCGAACGTACCCGGCGTGTTGGGCGCGGGGGAGAAGCCGCAATTGCCGCTGACCTGCGTCGTGATCCCCTGCGGCAGCTCGATGGAGGGCGCGCTTTGAAAGGGGGCCAGGTCGGCGTGGCGGTGCATGTCGACGAACCCGGGGAGCAAGAGCAGCCCTTGCGCTTCCACGTTTATTGCAGCGTCGACCCCATCGTCCGATACCAAACCGGCGATGCGTCCATCCTCAATGCAGACGTTTACGCGTCTTATGCCCTCAGGGCACGCAACGCGCGCATGATGAATGCATGTGCTAATCATGAAGCGCCTCCTGCCCGGGGCCGGATTCCGGCCTCCGTATGCCTGACATTATAGTGGATTTTGCCGCGCCCGGCAACCTTTGTTTTACTTGCGATTTACAAGCGTCCGTCTTTTCGGTATAATGGGACGGATCGCTGATGCCAGAGAAGGAGTGCCGCAATATATGCATATGAGGAGAAAACCCTGGGCGCGACCGGAGCTGGAGGCCTGCCCCTATTACCGTCTGGAACCGCGCGAATACAGGGGGCGATGGCGGGCGCAATTTGCGCGAGACCAAAGCCTGCACATAGAGCTCGGATGCGGCAAGGGCGTTTCGACGGCGCGCATGGTGCGCGAGAACCCGGACGTCAATTACGTCGCCATCGACCTCGTGCGGGACGTGCTGGGCTATACCAGGCGCAATATCGAGGCGGCTTACGCCGGGGAGCCGGTGGAAAACGCCGTCATCGCGGCCCTGAACATCGAGTGTATCGGACAGTTTTTTGCGCAAGAGGATGCGGTAGAGCGCATCTACATCAGCTTTTGCAACCCCTGGTCGCAAAAGAAGAAGCACGAGAAAAGGCGCCTGACGCATCCGCGCCAGCTGCGCCAGTATCGCGCGTTTCTGTGCGACGGGGGCGAAATCTGGTTCAAGACGGACGACGATACGCTCTTTGACGATTCGCTCGCCTACTTTCACCAGTGCGGGTTTGACATCGCCTATCAGACGCGTGATCTGCACGCGAGCGGCTTTTCGCCCAACTATGAGAGCGAGCACGAGATCAAGTTCACAGCGCTCGGCGTGCCGATCAAGTTTCTCATCGCCGTGAAACGGCTGCTGGATGTGCAAATCTGACAAGGATTTTCAAGAAACGCCAACGAAAGCGCTATGCTTTTGGGCGTTTTTGTTGTATAATGACATTTAGAATACATAGGATACGGAGGGGATGCACCGATGATACAGGTCGCCGCGGCGATCATCCGAAACGATCAGGGCGGTATTTTGCTCTGCCGTCGGGGGCCCGGAGGGGAATGCGCAGGCCTATGGGAGTTCCCCGGCGGCAAGATCGAGCCGGGCGAGACGGCCTATGATTGCGTCGTGCGCGAGATCCGGGAAGAGCTGGGCGTGCGGATATTGCCCAAAGGGGTCATGATGCAAACGCAGTACGCCTACCCGTCGCGTACGATCGATTTCACTTTTTTTGACGCCAAGGTTCTGTCCGGCACGATCATGCCACAGGTGCATGCGCAGATTGCATGGGTATCCCCCGCAGGCATCTTGCAATACGATATTTGCCCGGCAGATCGATCGATGGCGCGCAGGGTAGCGGAGCGTGGCGAATTCGCCGTATTATACGCGCACAGCGCGCAAGGCAAGCCATGGCAGACGCTTGAAGAGCATTTGCAACACACGGCGCAGCTGGCGGCGGAATTTGCGGGCGTATTTGGCTGTACACAGTGGGGGAGCGCGCTGGGTTGGCTGCACGACATAGGCAAGGCCAAGCTTGCTTTTCAGCGCAAGCTGGAGGGAAAGGCGATCCGGGTAGAACACTCGGCCGCGGGCGCGGTGTTGGCGGACGAGGCGAAGGGCGTGGTCCGTCAGCTCGCCTATTGTGTCGCTGGGCACCATGGAGGCCTGCCGGACGGGGGCGCTGCAACGGATATGGCGGATGCAACGACGCTGCGCGCGCGTTTGAAGCGCGAACGCGAGCAAAAGCGCGAGTGGGAAGGCGTGGTGAACCCTCAAGCGGTGCTGCCAAAGGCGCCCCCAGCGATCACGCCGTTTTGCGTACAACCGGGTTTTTCCCTCTCGTTTTGGATGCGCATGCTCTTCTCTTGCCTGGTGGACGCGGACTATTTGGATACGGAGGCCTTCGTGCAGGGGCCGCAGCCACGTGGCGGCGGGGAAGCTATCGACCGATTGCGAGAGCGTTTGGACGAATACATGGGAAGATTCGGGGCGCCCACGACGGCGATTAACGTAAAACGATGCGAAATTCTGGAAGACTGCCGCCGGGCCGCGGAGGGGAAACGCGGGCTCTACGCGCTCACCGTGCCGACGGGCGGCGGCAAGACGCTGGCCTCGCTGGCCTTTGCCCTGCGCCATGCCCAAAAGCACGAGCTGCGCCGGGTGATCTACGTCATTCCCTATACGAGCATTATTGAGCAGACGGCTCAGGAGTTCAGAAGGGTGCTCGGCGCGCAAAACGTGCTCGAGCATACCAGCACGGCGGAGTATGACGGGGAGGATACGGATGAGGCGGCATACGCCCGTAGGTTGGCGGCGGAGAATTGGGACGCGCCGGTCGTGGTCACGACGAGTGTGCAGTTTTTCGAATCGCTCATGGCGAACAAACCCTCGCGATGCCGCAAGCTGCATAACATTTCTGAATCGGTCGTGATTTTTGACGAGGCGCAACAGCTGCCGGAGCGGTTTTTGCTGCCGGTGATGCGCATGATCGCCGAGCTCGTGCAAAGCTACGGGGTTACGGCGGTGCTCTGCACGGCGACGCAGCCGTCGCTGGGCAAGTTTTTCAAACCGCTGGGCTTTGAGATCAAGGAGATCTGCGGGGATACGCTCGGGCTTTACCACTTCTTCCGGCGCGTACGCTATGAATACGCCGGTCGCTGGACGGATGCGCGCATCGCGGAGGAACTCAGAGCGCACGACCGGATACTGGTCGTAGTCAACTCCATCGCGCACGCCCAAGCGCTCTACGAGTCGATCGGGCCGGAAGACGCGTATTGCCTGACGACGCTGTTGACCCCGGCCGAAAGGCGCGCACAGATCGGGGAGATCAAGGCCAAGCTTCTGGACCCGGATGCGCCGCCTTGTCGCGTCATCTCGACAAGCCTGATTGAGGCGGGCGTGGATCTAGATTTTCCGCGCGTTTGCCGCGAGGTAGCCGGGCTGGACAGCATCATACAGGCCGCGGGGCGCTGCAACCGCGAGGGCAAGCGCGGAGCGGAGGAAAGCATGGTGACGGTTTTTCGCACGGACGCGGAGTGGGAGGGTCGTGTGCCGACGCCGCTGAAGACGCCTGCGCGCATCGGTCAGAGGATCATGGAAACGCATGAGGATATCGCTTCGCCGGACGCGATCGCCGCCTATTTTGATACCCTGCATGTCCTGCGCGGCGAGGCGCTGGACGCCGAGCATATCGTCGAGGAGATGAGCAAGCCCGGCTCTATTCCCTTTGCATGGGCAGATCGGACGTTTAAGCTCATCGGCGAGGATACGTGCGCCGTGCTCATCCCGCGGGGCGAGCGCGCGCTCGACTGTGAGGAGAGGCTGCGCGCCGGGGAACGAAGCCGGGAGCTGCTGCGCGCCGCAGCGCAATACTGCGTCAACATACGGAAAAAAGCGTTGGCCGCGTTGCTCGGCGCCGGCGCGATAGAGATATTAGACGATCAGATTGCGGTGCTGATAAGCCCCGAAGGCTATGACCCTCATAAAGGTCTGCACATTCCGGCGACGGGTATCGGGTTGTTTTCTTAAAAACTACAAAGGACATGGAGGTGAACTACATGGGTTACGGAATCCGAATGGAGGCATGGGGCGACTACGCGCTGTTTTCCCGGCCCGAAATGTCTGTGGAGCGCGTGAGCTACGACGTGATCACGCCGTCCGCCGCGCGCGGGCTGCTGGAAGCCGTTTACTGGCATCCGGGGCTGAAATGGCGCGTTGACCGCATCCACGTCTTAAACCCCATCCGTTTTTCAAACGTCCGGCGCAACGAGGTTTCCAGCAAGCTGCTGGCTTCGACGGTCAGCGCAGCGATGGCGGGCACGGGCACGATGCCTGTTTTGGATCGGGGTAAGGACATCCAACAGCGCGCCTCGCTGCTGCTGCGCGACGTGCGCTATGTGATCGAGGCGCACTTTGACATGACGCGGCAGGCAGGCATTGACGACACGCCGGATAAATTCTACGCGATCGCATTAAACCGCCTGCGCGCGGGAAAGTGCTTTCATCAGCCGTATTTTGGCTGTCGGGAGTTTCCTGCGCATTTTAGGCGCTATGAGGAAGACGAAACGCCCATCGCGGATGCGCTTAGGGGCGAACGGGATCTCGGCTACATGCTCTACGATATGGATTACGATCATCCGGGCCGCATTCAGCCGATGTTCTTCCGCTGCGTGATGCGCGATGGCACGATCGACCTGAGGGATTGCGAGGTGGTTCGATGATCCTGCAGGCGTTGTGCGAGTATTATGAGGCGTGCGCGGCAAGCGGCGGCGAGATCGCCCGCTTCGGCTACAGCGACGCCGGGGTGTCGTTTGCGCTGCAGATTTCATGGACGGGCGATCTGCTTAGCGTCATCCCGCTCAAGGAGGAGGTGCGGCGCGGCAAGAAGACGGTGTACATCCCCAAGCGCATGATCGTGCCGGAGCAGGCGACGCGCACCGTCGGCGTGATGGCAAACTTCCTGTGCGACAACGGCGGTTACTTGCTCGGCGTGGATGCGAAGGGCAAGCCGGAGCGTACGCGCCGGTGTTTTGAGGCGGCGAAGGCGCTGCATCTATCCCTCCTTGGCGATGTAGAGGACCCGGCGGCGCGGGCGGTCTGTGCGTTTTTTACATCGTGGAATCCGGATACGGCACAGGATAATCCCGTCCTTGCGGACAGCATAGGCGAGATCATGGGCGGCGCGCTGCTGGTTTTCTTTCTGCCGGACGACCGATACGCACAGGATGTGCCCGCCCTGCAGGCGGCCTGGGACGCGCATGCGTCGAACGAGGCGGATGCGGTGCGAATGCCCTGTCTCGTGACGGGGAAGCCGGATCAACCCGTAGCGCTGATCCACAACAAGATCAAGGGCGTGCGAGACGCCCAGGCCGTCGGCGCGACGCTGGTGGGCTTTAACGCGCCCGCTTATGAATCGTATGGATGCGATAAGGATCAAGGGCTCAACGCGCCGGTCAGCCGCTATGCGGCGTTTGCGTATACGACGGCGCTCAATAAGCTGCTCGCCGATACAAGACATAAAAAGCAGATCGGCGATATGACGATCGTCTATTGGGCGAAGAACGGCGAGACAGCGTATGCGGACGTATTCAGCATGACGCTTGACCCGCAGCAATCGGACGATCAAAAGCTGGACGCCATTTTGAGCCCGCTCTCAAGGGGCGAGATGCTGGATATCGAGGCGATCGATCAGGACATGCCGTTTACCATTCTGGGCCTCTCGCCCAATGCCGCGCGCATCTCGGTACGCCTGTTCCTGCGCGGCACGTTCGGCGCGATGCTCAAGAACTTGGCAGCGCATTACGCTCGGATCGATATTGTGCGCGCGCCTTATGAACCCACGTACCTGACGCCCTATGAACTGCTGCTCGAGACGACCAACCGGAAGGCGTCCAGCCCGACGCCCGCGCCGTTGCTCGCAGGCGCGGTGCTGCGTGCGATTCTGGAAAATCAAAAATACCCTGAGGCACTTTTAACCGCGGTTTTGCTGCGCATACGCGCAGAGCTGAACATCACGCGCGCAAAGGCAGCCATACTGCGCGGATATTTAATCAAAAATCGGGAGAGAGACGAGGGAGAGATTAAGATGGCGCTCAACGAAAGCTGTACGGACAGGGCCTATGTGCTCGGCAGGCTGTTCGCGGTCTTGGAAAAGGCACAGATGGACGCAAACCCCGGCATTAACACGACGATCAAGGATCGCTACTTCGCATCGGCCTGCGCGACGCCGGCGGCGGTCTTCCCAACGCTGCTCAAGCTGAGCCGTAGCCATATCGCCAAGGCGGAGTACGGCTATGTGTCGGAAAACGCGATCGCCAAGCTCATGGATCTGCTGGACGCCAAACCGTTCCCAACGCGGCTCGATCTGGAGGAGGAGAGCATGTTTTACCTCGGCTATTATCACCAGGTTCAGACGCGTTATCAGAAGAAGAACACAGAGGAGGTAAAGTAAGATGGAGGCAATCAAAAATCGGTATGAGTTCGTCATCCTGTTCGATGTGGAAAATGGGAACCCCAACGGCGACCCGGACGCGGGCAACATGCCGCGTATCGATCCGGAGACGGGGCTGGGCATCGTCACAGACGTCTGCCTGAAGCGGAAGATCCGTAACTACGTGCAGATGGTCAAAGAAGGCGACCCGAACTACAATATCTACGTGAGCGAAGACACGTCGCTGAACGCGAACGATAAAAAGGCGTTTGAAGCCCTGGGCGTAGATGAGAAAAAGCTTTCCAAAAAGGACGACCCGCAGATCGATAGGAAGCTGCGCGATTTTATGTGCTCGCACTTTTTCGACGTCCGCACATTTGGCGCGGTGATGACCACATTCGTGAAGGCTGCCCTGAACTGTGGTCAAGTGCGCGGCCCCGTGCAATTGGGCTTTGCGCGCTCGATCGACCCGATCTTCCAGCAACAGGTGACGATTACCCGCGTGGCGATCACCAAGGAGGAGGATAAGGCGAACAAGAAGACGGAGATGGGGAATAAGTTCGTCGTTCCCTACGCATTGTACCGCTGCGAGGGCTATGTCAGCGCAAATTTGGCCCGCCGCGTGACGGGTTTCTCCGAGCAGGATCTGCAGCTGCTTTGGGAGGCGATCGTCAATATGTTTGAGCACGATCACTCCGCTGCCAGAGGCAAGATGGCCGTGCGTGAACTGATCGTATTCAAGCATGACAGCGAATTGGGCAACGCACCCTCCCACAAGCTTTTTGATACCGTGCGCGTGATAAAGAAGGCGGATGTAGGCGCCCCGCGCTGCTATGCGGATTACGAGGTGCGCGTGGATGCAGAGGCTGTGCCGGAGGGCGTTACGATGACGCGTAGGGTGTGAGCGCCTATCGAGAGGAGGATTACCTCACGATCTCCGGAATACAGCATTTCTGCTTTTGCCCCCGGCAGTGGGCGCTCATCCATGTCGAGCAGCAGTGGGCGGAAAACCTGTTGACGGTCGAGGGCGATATTTTGCACGCGCGCGCACACGAGCGGGATAGGCTGGAGAAACGCGGGGAGCGCTACGTAACGCGCGCTATGCCGGTCAGCTCTGCACGGCTGGGCGTCAGCGGAATACTCGACGTACTCGAATGGCAGGAAGATGACGATGGCATTTCGATCACCGGCAGGGAGGGGCGCTATCGCCCCGTCCCTGTCGAATATAAGCGCGGGGAACCTAAGGAGGGGGATGAAGATAGGCTGCAGCTCTGTTGCCAAGCGATGTGCCTGGAGGAGATGCTCGCAACGGAAATACCCCGAGGATACCTCTTTTACGGTGAAACGCGCAGGCGTGAAGCGGTGGACTTTCAGGCGCCGCTGCGCGCACGCGTAGAAGAGATGCTCGGTCAAATGCATGCATACGATGCGCGGCGTTATACCCCGCAGGTGCGTGCGAGAAAGGCCTGCCGATCCTGCTCCTTGCGGGAGATATGTCTGCCCATCCTCAACAAAAGGAAAAGCGCGACCGATTACATCCATGAGCATACGCTGGAGGGAGCGCCATGAAAAAGCTGCTCAATACGCTCTACGTCACGACGGAGGACAGCTACCTGGCGCTGGAGGGCGAAAACGTGCTGGTGCTCAAGGATGACGCCACGCTGCTGCGCCTGCCGCTTCATACGCTGGAGGCGATCCTCTATTTTGGCTATAAAGGCGCGAGCCCGGCGCTCATGGGCGCGTGCGCCAAGCGAGGCGTCCGTCTTTCTTTTCTTACGCCGAGCGGGCGCTTTTTGGCCGCGGCATGCGGCGAAAACCGCGGGAACGTAGTGCTGCGAAGGGAGCAGTATCGCCTGGCGGATGATCCCAGGCAAAGCGCCCGCATCGCCAGGGGCTTTATCCTGGGAAAGGTCTACAATGCGCGGTGGATGCTTGAGCGCGCCACAAGGGATCATGCGCTGCGCGTAGATACGGCGAGGCTAAAGCAGGCATCAGCGATTTTAGGCGAAGCGCTTGCGCAGATCGAGGCGTGCCTGGAGTTGGAGTCTCTGCGCGGTCTGGAGGGCGCCTGCGCCGAGCGGTATTTCGACGTCTTTGACGAGCTCGTGCTGCAAAACAAGGATGTATTTCGCTTTGATAAGCGATCCAGGCGGCCGCCGCTTGACCCAATGAACGCGCTGCTCTCCTTTACCTATACGCTGCTCTCGCACGACTGCGCTTCGGCGCTCGAGGGCGTAGGGCTCGATCCCTATGTTGGATTTCTCCATCGGGACAGGCCGGGCCGCATGTCGCTCGCGCTCGACTTGATGGAAGAATTGCGGGGCGTCATGGCGGAACGCTTTTGCCTGACGCTGATCAACAATCGCGTGGTGCGCGACAGGGATTTTGAAACGCTGGAAAACGGGGCGGTATACCTGAGCGAGAAATCCCGCAAGGCGGTCCTCGGCGCCTGGCAAGAGCGCAAGCGGGAGCAGATCGTGCATCCGTTTTTAGCGGAAAAGATGGCCTGGGGTCTGGTGCCGCATGCGCAGGCGATGCTGCTTGCGCGGTATCTACGCGGGGATCTGGACGCCTATCCGCCGTTTTTCTGGAAGTGAGGGGTTATTGTGCTCGTGCTGATCACCTATGACGTCAATACGGTAGATGCCCAGGGAAGGCGGCGCTTACGCCAGGTAGCGAAGAAATGCGTCGATTATGGGCAGCGCGTACAGAACTCGGTCTTTGAATGCGTATTGGATGCGGCGCAGCTCAAGCGGCTGCAATTCGAACTGACGGAGCTGATCGATCCGGAAGTGGATTCGCTAAGGTTTTACAATCTGGGCAATCGGTACGACAATCGGGTAGATCATGTGGGCGCTAAGCCTTCCTATGAGGCGGAGGGGACGTTAATCGTGTAACGGAGGCTGTGAGTGCGGTGCGAACCGCAAGCGGTTGAAAAAAACCGGGAGGTTCGCACCGATTTTTAGGCTTGAATGGGCCGCAAATGGAGATTTTAAGATGCAATTTTGCGTGGAATGCGCTATAATATGGGTGCGAAATTAAAATTTCGCGTTTTGTCTCAGCATATTTGTTTGTTTTTGCTGTCGCACTCCGCGAGGAGTGCGTGGATTGAAATGTGCAGGAGGGACGGCGGCGCAAGTATTGCAGCGTCGCACTCCGCGAGGAGTGCGTGGATTGAAATAGCGAGCTCGGTTGCATACGGGCGAGGCATGTAGTCGCACTCCGCGAGGAGTGCGTGGATTGAAATCGCAACCTCCTGCCAGGGTGCAGCTTTGTCCAAGTCGCACTCCGCGAGGAGTGCGTGGATTGAAATCTTCGTATGAATCCACTTGATGTTTTTCTCAAAGCGTCGCACTCCGCGAGGAGTGCGTGGATTGAAATGCTTCGGCCTCTTCGATAATGGCCTTACCTACCCAGTCGCACTCCGCGAGGAGTGCGTGGATTGAAATTTGCGGGCGACTGCTCACCTTATCCCATGCGAGTGTGTCGCACTCCGCGAGGAGTGCGTGGATTGAAATGGCTGTTACTCGTTTGCCCTCTTCCGTCGCACGTGATGTCGCACTCCGCGAGGAGTGCGTGGATTGAAATAAATCTCATAGTTATCATTTATCCCATTGCGCAAGTCGCACTCCGCGAGGAGTGCGTGGATTGAAATATTCATCTTTCTTTTCCCTCTCCCGCGGCGCCTCGTCGCACTCCGCGAGGAGTGCGTGGATTGAAATTCAAACATCAGCACTCTTGATGGAAGCTTGAAATTGTCGCACTCCGCGAGGAGTGCGTGGATTGAAATCCGCTCATCGGGGTTCAAGACCTCGCCGGCAAGGGTCGCACTCCGCGAGGAGTGCGTGGATTGAAATTCAGGTCACAAGGGCAAGGCGCATAATCCGCTTGTCGCACTCCGCGAGGAGTGCGTGGATTGAAATCCCTGCGCCCTGACCTCGACGATCTCCAGCATCCGTCGCACTCCGCGAGGAGTGCGTGGATTGAAATCCCAATTCACGCCGGGAACTCCCGATGCGCCGAGTCGCACTCCGCGAGGAGTGCGTGGATTGAAATAAGACAAAGAGCGGATCGATCGAATACCAGACGCCGTCGCACTCCGCGAGGAGTATGTGGATTGAAATAACAGTGCTGTAGACGTTTTGCATACACTTGTCGGTCGCGCTTTACTATAATAAGGAGCGAAATGTACAGGCGCATGCTGCCTTGCTTTATGATTTTTTCTGGGCGGAGAAGGATTGATGTTCCAAGGCCGATGTGCTATGATGGGACTAGCGATGAGGAGGGGACAGATATGCCGCTTAGACGCCGACACTATGAAGTCGATATGCTGAATGGCCCGTTGATACGGCCTATTTTAATGTTTTCGATTCCACTGATGTTGACGGGTATCTTACAGCTTTTGTTCAATGCGGCGGATATCGTCGTCGTCGGGCAGTTTGCCGGTAGCACGGCGCTTGCGGCTGTCGGTTCAACCGGCGCGCTCATTAACCTGATCGTTAACGTCTTCATGGGCATGTCGATCGGGGCCAGCGTCGTCGTGGCGCAAAACTACGGCGCAGGCAAGTGGAAAGACGTAGGCGAGGCCGTGCATACCGCCATAGCGCTTAGCCTCGTGTGCGGCGTGCTCGTTACGATCGTGGGCATCGCCCTGGCGCGCCCTATGCTCGAGGCGATGGGGACGCCGGAGGACGTGCTCGATCAGGCTGCGCTGTACATGAAGATCTACTTTGCCGGTATGCCCGCGACCATGATGTATAATTTCGGCGCGGCCATCCTGCGCGCGGTCGGCGATACGCGAAGGCCGCTGTATTACCTATTGATCGCGGGCGTAATCAACGTCATATTTAACCTTTTTTTCGTCATCGTCTTTCACATGGGCGTCGCCGGCGTCGCGTTGGCTACGGTGATTTCCCAATGCGTCTCCGTCGTATTCATCATCCTATGCCTCATGCGATCGGATGGATGCATTCATTTGGAGCCGCGCCGTGTGCGTATTACGCGGGACAAATTCATTCAGATGATGAAGGTGGGCTTACCTGCTGGCCTGCAAGGGTCCATTTTTTCCATCTCAAACGTGCTCATTCAATCTGCGGTGAATTCGTTCGGCTCAATGGTAATGGCCGGCAATGCGGCGGCCGCCAATCTGGAAGGCTTTGTCTATACGTCGATGAACGCCATTTATCAGGCGAATTTAACGTTTACCAGCCAAAACGTCGGCGCTCGTCAGTATAAACGCATCGGCAGCATCCTCGGGCGCTGCCAGCTGACGGTGACGGTCATCGGCGCGGTGCTCGGGTGGACGGTCTATCTTTGCGGGCCCGTGCTATTACGGCTCTATACGACGGATCCCCAGGTCGTTGAAATGGGGATGCGGCGCCTCTCGATCATCGCGACGACCTATTTTATCTGCGGCTGGATGGATGTGATGGTCGGTTCGATGCGCGGCATGGGAAGCTCGATCGTGCCGATGATCGTCTCGATTCTGGGGGCCTGCGTGCTGCGGATCGTTTGGATCTACACGCTGTTTGCCTGGAATCGCACCTTGCAGATGCTGTACATCTCTTATCCGATCTCGTGGCTGATCACGGCGTGCGTGCACTTCGTATTCTATTTGCTGATCAAAAAGAGGCTCCTTCGTTCTCAAACGCTGCAACCTGCCTGATAGCAGCCGCTCCTTACTAGGAGCGGCTCTTTTTTAACTGAATTGCAAAGTTGACTTGACATGTTGCGCAAAGCGAGCTATACTAAAAATGCAAAGCATACATTGCAAGAAGGAGACGCCCGGATGAAAACACGCATTCTCGAATTGCGCAGGAGCCGGAAGCTTTCGCAGGAGGAGTTGGCGCTGTCCGTCGGCGTGACGCGCCAGACGATCACGTCTTTAGAATGTGGGAAGTATACGGCCTCTCTGGTGCTCGCCTATAAGATCGCGCATTACTTCGGCATGTCGATCGAAGAGGTATTTGACTTTTCGGAAGTGGAGGATCGATAGGATGGAGGCATTTCGAGGCGTACTGAAACGCCGGATGGTTCTTTATACGGTGCTGCTTCTTTTGTTCGTGACGGCATCCGTCGCAGCGCCGACGCTTCGTCAGGACATGCCCGATGTGGATGCACATACGCTGGAGTTGGTTCGCGGCTTTCAGTCCGGATTGTGCGCGGGCCTTGCGATTTTGCTCATTTGGCAGATCGCCCGTTGCTTGCGTGCGCTAAGGAATCCAAACGCCTGCCGCAGCCTATTCGTGTTGGAGAGAGACGAACGCCGCCGCTTCATTCAGGACAAGGTGGGCGGCTTTGCCTACAATCTCGCTATGGGCATCGCCGGGGCGGCCGGCTGTATCGCAGGTTATTTCAATCTAACCGTGGCGACGACGCTGATCTGCGCGCTGGTTGGCATGGCGCTGCTCAGGGCGGGTTTTAAAATCTACTACCGCAGACGGTTTTGAGGAGGTTGGGGAAATGCGCAACTGCTCTACAAATTTTTTTCTGCGCGCCGGCGCGCTGGTCGGCATCGTGTTCTTCCTGACGCGCGGCCTCGATCAAGCCCCCGCATGTTTCATAAACGGTGCGGCGGCGGGAATCTACCTCGTGCTGATGCTTACCGGCCTGTATGCCCGCTCGCACACGGACAACCCCTATCCGCTGCGCGCGTGGAAAAGGCGGCTATGGGCACGACTGCAAGGCTGAGCGTACAAACAAAAGACATCCCCGCGCATGCGCGCTTGGGGATGTCTTTTTCACGAA
Source organism: Bacillota bacterium (assembly GCA_023404715.1). GTDB lineage: Bacteria > Bacillota > Clostridia > Christensenellales > Aristaeellaceae > Beduinella. The sequence goes on from JAEYAR010000062.1 coordinate 56,372, forward strand.
TCGCTCTGATTGATCTGCGGGCGCGTAGGATACGCGCCAAAGATGACTTGGGATGGTCGTCGTAAGCATCGAACATTCAGGAGGCGCCCTTCTTTTCCCGCGCGGCGTATGCGCCGCCTCTGGCATAATAGAACATGTATTGCTGCACGATGCCCGCGCAGCCAGCGTACCGCTCGAGCGGGAAGACGCCGCCGTATTCACGCTCGAGCACGCGCGCGATCCATACGTCGACGGGGAAGGCGTCGACGTCGTGCAGGCTGAACAACAGGATGCAGTTGGCGACCTTCGTGCCTACGCCGCGGATGGACATGAGCGCTTCGCGCGCCCTTTCAAACCCCATCGCGGCAAGGCTTTCATGCGATAGGCCGCCTGCAAATGCGCGCGCGGCCGAGAGAACGTAGGCGTCGCGATAGCCGAGCGAGCAGGCGGACAGATCCGCCTCGGTGAGCGCAGCGAGGCGCTCGGGCGTAGGAAACGCGCGTACGTCCTCATGTGGGGAGGGCAGCGCTTCGCCATATCGCTCGCAGAGGGCATCGACCGCCCGCTCGATCGCGGGAATGTTCTTGCGCTGCGAGATGATGAAGCTGACCGTCGTCTCCCAAGCGTCCTGGCGCAGGATGCGAATGCCGCGCCCGAAGCGCACAGCCTCTGTGAGAAAGGCGTCCGCCGGGTCGATGCGTGAGAGGATTTTTCCGTAATCCGTATCCAGATCGAAATAACCCCGCCAGAAGGCGTCGAATTCCACCGGGGAACAGGAGAACGCAAAGGAATCCCCGCCGAGCGGGCGGATTTGCAGATATCTCTTCCCGGCGACGGCGCTGTACGCGCCGTCCGCGAGCGGGCGGATGCGGAAGCACTGGCCGCTTTGGGCGATCTTTTGAATATCAAAATCCGGTATTTCAACGCGCATGACCGGCCCTCCTTTCGCGGGGATGATCAGTCCTTCGCGCGAAGCAAACGTAGCTCGCGCACGACGAACACGGCGGCCAACAGCGCGGCGGCCGTATCGGCGATGGGGAAGGCGAACAGCGCGCCGTTGAGCCCGAATGCCAGCGGCAACAGGAGCATCAGCGGGATCAGGAACATCACCTGACGCGAGAGCGAGAGCAGCGCGGAGATCTTGGCCTTGCCGATGGATTGAAAGAAGCCGGAGGTGACCATCTGGAAGCCCAACGCGAATACGCACAGCAGCACCCTGCGGAAGCAAAGCACGGCGAACTCGTTGTACAGGGCGTTCTCCTGGCCAAAGAGCAGGATGATCTTATCCGGTATGAGCTGAAAGACGAGAAAGCCCACGACGGAGAAGAACGTGGCCGCGCTCACGGCCAGCGCATAGGTGCGCCGCACGCGCGCATATTGCCCGGCGCCGTAGTTGAAGCCGACGATCGGCTGCGCCCCGCTGCCGATGCCGATGATGAACGCCGCGATGATCTGATTGACCTTCATGACGATGCCAAAGCAGGTGAGCGGGATGTCCGCGCCGTATATGGATTGCGCGCCGTATCGGGTAACCGTGTTGTTTACGACGATTTGCACCAGCATGATGGCGACCTGGTTGATGAAGCTGGAAATGCCCAGCAGGCATACGTGCCCCATGATCCGCAGGTCGTAGCGCACGTATTTGCGCACAAGACGCACATGCCTCAGGCGAAAGAGGTATCGCACTGTGAGCAGGAAGTTCGCAAACTGGCCGATGATCGTGGCCCACGCCGCGCCCTTGACGCCCCACCTAAACACAAAGATGAACAGGGGATCGAGCACCGTGTTGATCAGGGCGCCCACCAGCATGCAGACCATGGCGTAGCGCGGGGAGCCGTCCGCGCGGATGACCGCGCTGAGCGTGATCGAGACGATGACGAACGGCATGCCCAGCAGCGTAATGCGCGTATAATCCTGCGCGTAGGGAAGCACCGTTTCGGTGGAGCCAAACAGGCGCAGCAGCGGCGTGAGGAAGATAGAGCCCACCGCGAAGAGCAGGATGCCGAACGTGGCGGCGAGCAAAAGCGAGCCCGCGAGGCCCTTATTCGCCTTTTCCTGATCGCCCGCGCCCAGCGAGAGGCTCATATTCGCGGCGCAGCCGTCGCTGACGAGCAGCGCCAACGCGAGACTGAGCGTAACGAACGGAAAGGCGACGTTTGTGGCGGCGTTACCGAGGTAGCCGACGCCCTGGCCGATGAAAATCTGGTCGACGAGGTTGTACAGCGAGTTGACGAGCATGGAAATCATGCTCGGGACGGAAAACTGAAGCAGCAGCTTGCCGACGCTCTTCGTGCCCAGCTCGTTGCGGGCGGATGCGTTCTTTTGCATGGGATTCTCCTTTGACGGCGATGATATGAACCTATCTATTATAGGCCGATAGGGGGGCGGCGTCAATAGCGGGAAAAGATGGCTTTCGCGCAAAATGATCCCTCGTTTTGCGCGAGGCCCGGCCGAAGCGTTCGCTTCGACCGGGCCTAAAGGCTGTGCCAATGAAGACGGCGAGAATGGCGCGCATTACGGGTCACATGGCCGGGCGGCTGGGTTCAAAAGCCCATGCAGGTAGGGAACGGACCGGCGCAGCGCGGCAACGGTTTTGGTCTCGAGCACGATGCGGCAGCCCCAGGCGGCGGCGAGCGCGACGCGCGCGGGCAGGTCGATCTCGCCGTCGCCCAGAGCGAGATGGTTTTTCTGGCCTTTGGCGTCGTGCAGGTGCATATGGCGGAGGCGGCGCCGCTGCGCTAGGAAGAACGGCAGGTCTTCCCCGCCCGCCGCGTGTAAGTGCCCTACGTCCAGCGTGAGGGCAAAGCAGGGGCTTTCCAGCAGGTAGAGGACTGCCTCGCGCTCATGCGGCATCCATCCGGCCGTGTTCTCGACGCAGACGCGTACCGGGCTGCCCGCGATCTCGTCCTCACAGAGCCTTCGCATGGCGTCGAGGCCCTTGCGGTACGCCTCGCCGTAGCGCTCGTAGAGGAAGACGCGCCGGTCCGGCAGCGTGATGTAGACGCCGCGGTGCAGATGCATGTTGACGATCGGTGCGTCGATCGCTTTCGCAAGACGAAGCTGTGCGCGCAGGGATTCGCGATAGGCGGCCGAAACCCGCGCGTCGAAGTCGCAGGGATTCAGGTTTTCGTCCGCGTGCAGCGTAAAGAAGGGACCGCCCGCCTGCACGGTGGCGCGAAGCAGGCCTGCATCCAAACGGTCGGGCTGAAATGCGGGAAAGTTGGCGTTCAGCTCGATAAAGTCGAGCCCCAACGATCGGCACAGGGCGATGCAGTCGGAAAGCGTCTGCGTCTCCAGCAGGGTCGGCATACCGATGATCATACGCGCTCATCTCCTTTATCGGTAGGGGCAATCCTTGGCGAGCGGGCGGTGCGTAAAGGCGGCGCGCCCATCGGCATAGGGCTGTACGGTCTGCCCGCTGCCGATTAGCTTGTACTTGTAGATGCAAAGGCCGTCCAGCCCCATGGGGCCGCGTGCGTGCACCTTGCCCGTGGCGATGCCCACCTCCGCGCCGAAGCCGTAACGGTAGCCGTCCGCAAAGCGCGTGGAGCAGTTCTGATAAACCCCGGCGGAGTCTACAAGCGCCATAAAGCGCGCCGCCGCCGCGGCCTCCTGCGTTACGATGCAGTCCGTATGCCCGGAGCCGTATGCGTTGATGTGGGCGATGGCGTCGTCCAGCGAATCGACGACGCGGACGGCGAGCACGTAGTCGAGGTATTCCGCGCGCCAATCCGCCTCCGTCGCCTCGGCGCAGGCGATGATCGCCTGCGTGCGCGCGCAGCCGCGCAGCGAGACGCCCGCCGCCTCCATGGCGGATTTTAGCCGGGGCAAAAACGCGGGGGCGACGCTTTGATGCACGAGCAGCGTCTCTAATGCGTTGCACACGGCGACGCTTTGAACCTTGGAATCTACCGCGATGGAGACCGCCATCTCCAGATCAGCCTGCGCGTCCACGTACACGTGGCAGATGCCGTCGGCATGTCCCATGACCGGAATGCGGCTGTTGTCCATGATGCACTTGACGAATGCGTTCGATCCGCGCGGGATGATCAGGTCGATGCATTCGTCCAACTTGAGGATGGCGCCGACGTCGTCGCGCGTTTCAAGCAGCGCGAGACATCCTGCGGGCGCGCCCGCGCCGGTGACGGCCTGGTAGAGGGCGCTAAACAGGGCGCGATTGGTCAGGAGCGCCTCGCGCCCGCCCTTGAGCAGCGCCGCGTTGCCGCTCTTGAGGCACAAGGAGGCGATTTGCACCAGCGCGTCCGGCCGGGATTCAAAGATGACGCCGATCACCCCGATGGGGCAGGCGACGCGGTAGAGCTCAAGGCCCGGCGATAGCTCCGTCGCCATTTGCGTCGCCCCCAGGGGATCGGGCAGCGCGGCCAGGGAGCGCAGGCCCTGTACGACGGCGGCGAGCTTTTTTTCGTCAAAGCGAAGGCGGGCGAGCAGCGGCGCGGCGAGGGATTCGGCCCTGGCGCGCGCCATATCCTCGCGGTTGGCGGCGAAGATTTTTTCGCTGTTCGCATCGAGCGCATCCGCGATGGCGAGCAGCGCGCGATTGCGCACATCGGCGCTCAGCGCACACAGCGGGATGGAGGCCTGTCGGGCCTCGCGGGCAAGCATTTCGGGCGTCTTCATGAAAGATGGCCTCCTCGATGTCGTTGGGTTTCATTATAAACCATCGGGCGGCCAAAATCGACCCTTAAAGCTATTTGTCTTGACATCGGTCTAGAAAGGTAATATACTGCATAAAAGCGTAATAGATTGCGTAATGGAGGAATCTGTATGGAGATTGAGCAACGCCTTCGCGGCGTAGACCCGTCGTACCAGGTCTTCGGGCTGCTCTTTTTGGTGGGCACGCGCCTGGAAGCGATCGGGGACAGCGGACAGTGCCTGGGCGAGCTGACGACAAAGCAGTGGTTCATGCTGCTGAACATCCGCATGTTCTTTGAATCGCCGCCGACGCTGACCCAACTGGCGGAGTCGATGGGCACCTCGCGCCAAAACGCCAAGGCCATCGCACAGAAGCTGGCGCGCAAGGGGTTCGTCGCGCTGGAGCGGGATGCGCGCGATGCCCGCGCGCTGCGCATCCGCGTGCTGCCCAAGGCGGACGAATACGAGCTGGCCAACGGGCGGCAGAACGACGCGTTCCTGCGCGCCTTCATGGGCGTGCTGAGCGCGGAGGAGACGCAGACGATGCAAAGCTGCCTATTGCGGCTGAGCGACCAGGCGCAGCGCATGCGCCGAATGCATGCAGAAACACAGGATAAGGAGGATGCTCAGAATGGGTAAGACGGTGGTATTATACGCCACGCGCTACGGCACGACGGAGCGCTATGCGCAGGAGATCGCCAGCCGCCTCGGCTGCGAGGCGGTAAACGTAAAGAACTGGAAGCCCGGGCGATTTCGGGATTACGACACGGTGGTCTTTGGCGGGCCGCTATACGCAGGCGCGATTCGGGGCGTCAAGGCGATCACACAGCACGAGGCGGAGCTCGCGGGCAAGCGCCTCGTCGTCTTCACGGTCGGCATGGCAAAGGAGGATGCGCCCTCGCTCACGGGCATGCGCGAGAGCAACTTTGGCCAAACGCTGCGAGAGCGCATCGCCTTTTTTCATCTGCGCGGCACGATGGATTACGGAAGGCTGGGCCCCCTGCACCGCGCGATGATGTGGGGCATGAACGCGGCGGTTCGCAAAATGGAGGAGCCGACGGAGGAGATGCGGCTCATCGCACAAACGTACGGGAAAAATACGGATTGGACGGATCGGGCGGCGGCTGGGCGGGTCGCCGAGGCGGCGCGGGGTTAAATCAAATCAAAAGCTGCGGCCAGAGCGCCGCAGCTTTTGATTTTATATTTTGCGCAATACGCGCTGTATGTCCTCGTGCTTGCCGATGACCATCAGATGCTCGCTGGGGGTGAACAGGTGATCGGCGGGCGGCAACAGCGTCGTCTCGCCGTTTTGCTTGACGGCGAGGATGGAGATGTGGTACTTCGTGCGCACGTTGCACTGCACGATGGTCTTGCCCAGCCAGGCGTCCATCGGGGGGATCTCGTAGATCGAAAACTCGGGCGTGAGCTCGATGTAGTCAAATACGTTGTTCGCGCTCGCGCGCACGGCCAGGCGTTCGGCCATGTCGCGTTCGGGGTAGACCACCTCGTCCGCGCCGTTGCGCAGCAGGAATTTTGCGTGGATATCCCGGCTTGCCTTGGCGATGACGCGCCGCGCGCCCAGCTCCTTGAGCAGCGCGGTGACCTCCAGGCTCGCCTGGAAATCCGAGCCGATGCACACGAAGCAAAGGTCGAAGTTCGTCACGCCCAGGGAGCGGAGGACCTCCTCCTTCGTGCAGTCGCCGATCTGCGCGCTGGTGACGTCGTGCATGAGCTCGGAGATGATGTCCTCGCTCTCGTCCACGACCATGACCTCGTTGCCCAATTCCATGAGCTTACGGCTTAAATGGCGGCCGAAACGGCCCATGCCGATAACCAATATCGATTTCATCCCTGTACTTCCTTTCCGTATAATCAGCCGACGAGGATCTTTTCCACCGGCTGCTGAACCGCCGGGGGCCGCCTGCGCTCCGTAAAGATGAGCGCAAAGGTGAGGCTGCCGACGCGACCGCAATACATCAGCACGATGATGACGATGCGCGAGCCGGCCGAGAGCGTGCGCGTGATGCCGGTCGACATGCCGACCGTATCGACCGCGGAGAAGACCTCGAACAGCACGTCCGGCAGTAGCAGCTCCGGCTGAATCGCACAGATGAGCAGCGTCGCCGTCACGACCATGCTCAGATACACCGTGGCCACAGAGGAGGCCCGGTGCACCACATCCTGATCGAGCCTGCGGCCGAGCACGGCCGTGTCGTGCGTGTGGCGCAGCGTCGCGGCGGCAGAGAGCAGCAGTACGGCCATTGTCGTCGTCTTGATGCCGCCCGCAGTCGACCCGGGGCTGCCGCCGATGAACATGAGCAGCATGGTCAGCAGCTTGGACCCGTCGCCCAGCATGCCGGTATCCACCGTGTTAAAGCCCGCCGTGCGCGGCGTGACGGCGGAAAACAGGCTGGCCAGCACGCTCGTCCCCACGCTCATGCCCCGCATGGTATCCGTGCGCTCCATGACGAGAAAGAGGATTGTGGGCACGACCACCCAGGCCGCCGTGGAGATCAGCACGATCTTGGTATGCAGGTGATAGCGCCGCCAGTGATGGCGGTGCTTGGCTAAGTCGTCCCACACGATAAAGCCCAGGCCGCCGATCAGGATGAGCGAGACGACCGTCAGATTGACGAGGGGGTCGGCGACGTATTCGGTCAGCGAGATATAGGGCGCGTCCGGGCGGCCGAGCAGGTCGAACCCCGCGTTGCAAAACGCCGAAATCGCGTGGAAGGCGCTCATATATACGCCGCGCAGGAGGCCGTAGCGCGGCACGAACCGCAGGGCGAGCAGCACGGCGCCCGTCCCCTCGAAGATCAGCGTCCCCAGCAGGATGCGCCGCGTGAGGCGGACCACGCCGCCGATGGAGAGGCTGGCGACGCTCTCCTGCAGCAGGTTGCGCTCGGCCAGGCCGATCTTTCGCCGCAGCGCGAGGGAGAAGAGCGTCGCGACGGTCATCAGGCCCAAGCCGCCGATTTGAATGAGCACGAGCAGCACGAGCTGCCCAAAGAGCGTCCAGTGCGTGGCGGTATCGACGACGACGAGACCGGTGACGCACACCGCGCTGGTGGCGGTGAACAGCGCGCTGAGCGGATCGGTCCATTGCCAGCCGCGCGAGGAAAAGGGCAGCATAAGGAGCAGCGCGCCCAACAGGATGAGCAGCACGAAGCCCAACGCGATCATCTGCTGGTAGCTGAGTTTCAACCGTTTGATGCGAAACATTGCGAAGGAGTCCTTTCCGGCGTTCGTAGATTTGACATGTAGCATTGTATTCGTGCCTGCGCCAAAACGCAAGCCCTTTGAAGAAAAATGCCCGAAAACCTTTATGTAAATGCAAGATGGGGCGCTTTTGTCCGGTGGCTTGGCGGCTTCATGACAAAAAAGCGCTCTATTACGAACGAAAGGCTCGTGACCGCCGAATATTTGATCTATCCGTACAGTACGAGCGACTTTTAAAACTACGCTTATGCGATTGTACCGCCGTGCGCCGAACGGCGCGCACGGCGGGGGAGCTTTCAATCCAATGTCATTCACTTAAGCGCGGTTAAAGCTTCGACGCAGATGTAGGGGCGACCATGGGTCGCCCGC
>JAEYAR010000080.1 GCA_023404715.1 Bacillota bacterium
TGTAATCGTATCCGCCGGCTTTGCCGGTGGGGCGGGGATTTTTCCGCAGCAAAATGCAATTTTGCGGAGGAAAAAGTCACCCGTAAACTCGACAAAGTGGCAGACGCCACTTTGTCGACACGCAGAAAGGACCTCTTGTAGGTCCTTTTTTCGTCCTCTTTACAGCTGACATCCTGTGTACGTCATTATAGTGTAACGATGTCCTTATTCTGCGGATGTTTGCACGCTATCTCCAATAATTCGAGCATCATATCCACTTCTCGCGGTGAACACTTTGACATAAGGTCGATTGCTTTTTGCACGGGATCAGCCGTATCATCAGATAGATCGTTACCCAAGAGATATGCAGGTGTCACATTCAATGCATTGCATATATTTATCAAGCACGTAAGGCTTGGCAGCTTACGCCCCATCTCCACTTGCCGAATATATATTTCTGAAACGCCAATCTGTCCAGCAAGCATTTTTATATGCATATGCGCATCTTGCAGTGCCAAATGCAATCGATGCCCTAAAGCCTTTCGGTCAATCTGGGATTCCAACTCCTTGTAATTTGCCATGCTGCGCCTCCTCATTTCAGGTAGTAAGCAAGCAACGCCATTATAATCTGACGACAGTCTTCTTCTGCAGATACATAGACGCCGTTTTTAACATATCGATGATCATATCAGCTTCTCGCGGTGAACAATTGGACACCACCTCAATTGCTTTTTTAACCGGATCTGCCGTAGCAAAGGCTAGGTCACCGCATAATAAATAGGTTGGCGATATGTGTAACGCCTTGCATATGTTCTTCAAATTTGTAAGGCTCGGCAACTTACGCCCCATTTCAACTTGTCGAATGAATATTTCAGAAACACCAATTTGTCCTGCCAGCATTTTGACATTCATATGCGCATCCACACGTGCCATATAAACTCGAAACCCTAAGGCTTTCCGGTCAATCTGGTATTCTAATTTCTCACAGCTTGCCATAATACCCCTCTTACTAGCGCGTTTCTCTCGGTTAGTATTTTTATCATATAGCATTCTGTGATTGCCGCGTTCTACCATTGGTTATTATATTAACCAAAAGAAAAAATTTTATAAGAAGTCTAAACGCAACAAAAAGCCGTGGAAACGTTCTATAAATAAGAGCGTTTTCACGGCATCTTTAATTACCAATTCAATACAAAAAGGTCCGGGCCGATAACGGCCAGGAAGGCAATTCAGCAGAAGGCTTCTGCTGAATTCAAATTAAAACAACAAACAAAGCAATAGAATAAAAAGCCGAGTTGCTGGCGACGCCTTCCAGTGAACGTTTAAAAAGCCCTTCCGATTTTTCATATGGGCGTGGCCGATATCCTTGAGCACAGCCTCGTCTTCTGCATCCCGTCCGGCTTAAGGGCCGCAGCGTCCCGTTGATGCTTCTCTTCGATAGCAGCGTTATGAACCGTCAAACAAAGCGTGGCAGGTTATGTTTTTTGCGCTAAAATACCCATCCAAGTATGACAGCAGCCATAAAAAGCAAAAGATCCCAGCGAGCAAGGCCTTACGAAATGCCATACTACGCCGGGAGGTGCATGCAAAAATGCCGGCAGCCGCGCATAAAGCCGCCATTGCCTTTGGCATGGTTTATATTCCGGTATCTCTTTATACGGCGGTCAGCGATTCGGGGATATCCTTCAACCAGCTTTCCGCGGATGGGAAATCCCGAATTCAATACAAAAAGGTCCGGGCCGATAACGGTCAGGAGGTTTTGCCGGGCGAGATCGTCAAGGGCTTTCAATACGAGAAGGATAAGTACGTCATCTTAACGAACGACGAGATCGAGCGGATGAAATCACAAAAGGACAAGGCCATCACCATCCTGCACTTTTGCCCGCTTGAATCCGTGCCGGCCATCTTCTTTGAAAAGACCTATTACGTCGTCCCTGAGGGCGGCGGGGATAAGGCGTATGCGCTGCTCTTGCAGGCCATGCGGGAGGAGCGCAAAATGGCGATCGCCAAGACGGTCATCGGCACCAAGGAAACGTTGGTAGCGCTTCTGCCGGAGGAGAACGGGCTGATGGCCGAGACGCTCCACTACCTGGAGGAGATCAAAGCGGTGCCTAAGCCCCTCATGGCCCCGCAAATCGCCCCGCAGGAGTTGGATATGGCCAAAATGCTGGTGCGCACGATGGACAGAGCCTTTGAGCCCGCGATGTACCGCGATACCTACCGCGAACGGCTGATGGAGGCGATACAGGCGAAGATTCAGGGGCAGCAGATCGCCACGCCGCGCGAGGAACAGAACGGCAATGTCACCGATCTGATGGACGCGATGAAGGCGATGCTCGCCCAGCAAGGGCAGACGCCTCCCCCTGTCATCCCGTCTGTCTATTCGGGTATGCCGCAATGAGTCTGTATGAAAAGCGTGATCTAAAGCCCATGCTGCTCAGCGAAAAAAAGGAGCCGTTTGACTCGACGGATTTTATCTACGAATTGAAGCTGGACGGCATCCGTTGCCTAGCGTTCGTATCGCCAGGGGAGGCGGACCTGCGGAACAAGCGCGGGCTCTCCTTGCTCGCCCCGTTCCCTGAGCTGCGCGCGATCTGCGCCTGCGTGGATCAGTCCTGCGTGCTGGACGGGGAGCTGATCGTCATGACGGATGGCCGTGTAGATTTTGAGGCTGTTCAGAGCCGGGCGCTGAAGTCTGCTACAAATAAGATAGAGCTGGCGTCCAGGCTGCATCCGGCCAGCTACGTCGCCTTTGACATCCTGCATTGCGCGGGGCGCGACCTGATCGACGAGCCGCTGCTCGAGCGCAAAGCCGTGCTGGCGAAGGCCGTTAGGGAGAACGGCACGGCGGCGGTCTCCCGCTGGGTGGAGCGGCAGGGCAAAGCCTTTTTTGATCTGACGCATGCCCAAGGGCTGGAAGGGATCGTGGCGAAGCGGATAGACAGCCTTTACCATCCGGGGAAGACGACGAAGGACTGGCTGAAGATCAAGAACCTCATCGACGAGGATTTCGTGTCCTGCGGCTATATTGAGAAGGGGGAGGGCGTGGTGTCCCTGATCCTCGGGCAATACGCCGGGCGCGAGCTGGTCTATCAGGGGCATGTGACGCTGGGCGTTACCATGGGAAAGATCGCAGGGTTCCCCCTTTCAAGCCGCGCGCCCACCAGCATACCGCCGCAGGAGGGGGCGAAATGGTTTCGCCCTATGCGGGTCGTCACGGTTACGTATATGGAGCGGACCCGCAGCGGAGGAATGCGACAGCCGAGGCTGAAGGCATTTCGTAACGACAAAGGCATTTACGATTGCACCGTAAACCAGCGGGAGTAGAAAAAGGGTTAAAAGAAGGTTTAAAAAAGGTATAACGGAACGTGGCCTCCAAGTCGCCGATGCCATGCTGAATTTGGCAGAAGGCAAGCGGAAAGGAAAGTGGATTGTTTATCGTTAATCCCCTCATAATGTAAGCCTCGTGCAAAATGATCCTTCATTTTACACGAGGCTGTCTTTAACCGGTCTCCCGCGCCCTCGCCTGGCTCCGCGCCTCCTCCGCCTCCCCGGCGGCGCCCGCGTTAAACCGCTCGATGAACCGCCTTGTACCCGTGAGGATCTCGTCTGCCGAGAGCCGGCCCGAGAGCTCGAGCACCCGGATGGGGCTGCGGCGGATCAGCGGCATAAAGGGCGCGAGCACGTCGCCTGGCAGCGTACAGGGCGCGTAATGGTCGAGCCCGTCCGCCGCGTCGTGGATGTGCATGCCTACGATGTGGCGGGCGATATCCTCCGCCAGAGGCATCTGCTGCAGCCCCATCTCCTGCATCATGATCGCATGCCCGGTATCGAGCCAGATGCCGATGGGGCCGCCGCCGAAGCGGCGGACGATCGGCTCAAACTCCGAAAAGATGGGCGCCTGGTGGCACATCGCCCGGTTTTCCATGCCTAGGCGCACGGGCAAATTGTTTTGCACCACATAGTCGCAAAGCGCCTCCAGGCTCTTCATCGTCTGCGCCATGTACGGCGCGCTGTCCCGCGCGGCGAGCATCTCCCGCTGCAGGGTGCGGAATGCCTCGCTATCCTGCCTGTGCGCGGCAATCAGGCGCTTGAGCGGCCGGTCGAAGCGCTGCGGCGGCAGGGGCACCTCCGTCGGATGGTAGACCACCGCGCCCGCCCCCAGACGGCAGGCCCAGTCGATGCTGCGCTTGCACAGCGTCACCGCCTGGCGCCGCAGCCCCTCGTCCAGATAGCCCAGCATCATGGAATCCGTGTCAAAGCGCTGATCCTCCGTCCTGGGGAACACGTTATGTACGCTTACCGCGCGGATTTCGCCCGCGCGCACCGCGCGCTCGATATCCCCGAGCCATTCGGGGCGCACCTGATAGTTGAGCTCCACGCGGGTAAAGCCCAGCGCAAGGATTTGATCGATCAGCGCCCGCCCGCTCTTCGCCTTGCGAAAATTCCACATCGTGGATAGCGCCAGATCCCGCTGCGCGATCGGTTCCATGCTTTCGCCTCCTCGTCCCGGCGCGACGCGCGCCTATTCACGCTTCCTCGTAATCAAATCCCCGCAGGGTAAGCTCGCCCGCGTAGTGGCAGGCGACGCTGCGCCCGCCGAAATCCACCAGGGGCGGCGCCTCCTCGCGGCAGCGTTTTTGGCAATAGCGGCAGCGCCCATGGAAGTAGCAGCCGCTCGGCGGGTTGGCCGGGTTGGGGATCTCCCCCAGCAGCGGGATGCGCTCGATCTGCACGTCCGGGTCCGCGACCGGCACGGCGGAGAGCAGTGCCTCGGTATACGGGTGCAAGGGACGCGAGAACAGGTCCTCCGTCCTGGCGAACTCTACCATGCGGCCCAGGTACATGACGCCGACCCTGTCGGAGATGTGCTCCACCACCGACAGGTCGTGGCTGATGAACAAGTAGGTCAGGTTCATCTCGCGCTGCAGGTCGCGCAGCAAATTGATGATCTGCGCCTGGATGGATACGTCCAGCGCGGAGACCGCCTCGTCGCATACGATGATGCGGGGGCCCAGCACGAGCGCCCGGGCGATGCCGATGCGCTGGCGCTGGCCGCCGGAGAACGCGTGCGGGTAGCGCTTGAGGTAGGTGGTGTTCAGGCCCACCTTGGCCGCGATGTCCATCACGCGGCGCTCGCGCTCCTCCCTGGGCATCTTGGGGAAGTTGGCGCGCAGGGGCTCCGAGATGATGTCGATGACCGTCATGCGCGGGTCGAGAGAGGAATACGGATCCTGGAAAATCATCTGGATCTCCTTGCGGATCCGCTTCATCGTCGGCTTGTCGACCTTGAGAAAGTCGCGCTCCTGTCCGTCCTGCGCGTTGTACAGCACGCGCCCCTCGCTCGCCTCGATCGCCCGCACGATGCACCGGCCCAGCGTCGTCTTGCCGCAGCCGGATTCGCCCACGATGCCGATGGTCTCGCCCCGGCGCACGTCGAAGCTGACGTCCGTCACGGCGCGCACGCACGCGCCCTTGGACGTAAAGCGCTTGCTGATGTGTTCCACCTTGAGGATAACTTCGCCCCTCTTTTCAGGCATGTTGCTTCGCCTCCTTGCGGCAGCGGTGGCAGGCGGCGCAGTGCCCGCCCTCTACGGGCGAGAGCGCGGGGTCTTCCCGGTCGCAAACGCCCTCGATGCGTTCCTGGCAGCGCTCAAAAAAACCGCAGCCGGGCTTGAGATTCAGCGCGAGCGGAACCGTGCCCTCGATGGAAAAGAGCCTTTCCTGCTTGCGCGTGCCGATCTTGTGCACAGAGCCCATGAGCCCGCGCGTATAGGGGTGCAAGGGACGCTTGTAGATCTCGCGCGCCGCGCCATATTCGATGATACGCCCCAGGTACATGACGGCCACCGTATCGCACATGCGGGCGACCGTGCCCAAATCGTGCGTGATGAAGAGGATCGCCATGTTCAGCTCGCGCTGCATCTGCTGCATGAGCTCCAATATCTGCGCCTGAATCGTCACATCCAGCGCGGTGGTCGGCTCGTCGGCGATGAGCAGGCGCGGGTTGCACACCAGCGCCATGGCGATGAGCGCGCGCTGCAGCATGCCGCCGGAGAACTCGTGCGGGTACTGGTCGTAACGCCGCTCCGCGCCCGCGATGCCGACCTTTTTCATCATCGCCAGCGTGATCTCCTTGGACTTGCGCTTGTCCTTCTCGATATGCAGGCGCGTGCACTCGTTTACCTGATCGCCGATGGTGTACATCGGCGAAAAGGCCGTCATGGGCTCTTGAAAGATCATGCTGATCTGCTTGCCGCGGATATCCCGGATCGTCCTACCCTTCGGGTCGAGCTGGTTGACGTCCACGAGGTTGCCTTCCTTGGTCTCAAAGCGGATCTCGCCCGTGGCCTTGCACTTCTTGTCGTTGATGCGCAGGATCGCTTTGCTCGTCAGGCTCTTTCCGCAGCCCGATTCGCCCACGAGGCCCAGCGTCTCGCCGGGATGGATCGCAAAGTCGACGCCGCGCACAGGGGTGAGCAGGCCCTCGTCCATCTTGATGTTCACGCACAGGTTTTTCACCTGCACGATGGGGTTTTGTTCTGACATATTTTGCGCTCCCCCTTACTTATACGGGTCCGCCGCGTCGCGCAGGCCGTCGCCCAGGAAGTTAAAGGCCAGCACCGTGACGACCACGAAGATGAGCGGGATCAGCACCCACGGATTCGTCGCGATGTTGGTGATCGTCTGCGCCTCCTTGAGCAGCACGCCCCAGCTGGTCGCGGGGCTCTGGATGCCCAGGCCCAGGAAGCTCATGGACGTCTCGCCGATGATCATGCTGGGGATGCCCAGCGTGAGGTTGACGATGAGGTAGCTCATGAACCCAGGCACGAGATGGCGCGTGATGATCTTGAAATCGCTCACGCCCGCAAGCTTGGCGGCCATGACGAAATCCTCATTCTTGAGCGACATGAACTGCCCGCGCACCACGCGCGCCAGCCCCGTCCACCCGAGGAACGAGAGGATGATGGTGATCAGCAAATACATCTGCGTGGGCGGAATGCCCGGCGGGATGGCCGCCGAGAGCGCCATCCACAGCGGCAGCGAGGGAAGGGAGTTGAGCACCTCGATCACGCGCTGAATCACGTTGTCTACGAGGCCGCCGAAGTAGCCCGAGATCGAGCCGAGCAGCACGCCCAGCACGAAGCTGATGAGCGTGCCCGCGAACGGAATGGTCAGCGAAATCTGGCTGCCGAGCACGACGCGGGTGAACAAATCGCGACCCATGCTGTCCGAGCCGAAGAGGAACACGTTTACGTCCTCCTCCGCGCCGAAGAGGTGGACGTCCGTGGGGATCAATCCAAAGAGCTTGTACGCAGGCCCCTTGACGAAGAAGCGCAGCTTATAGGGCGTGCCGGTATCGGTGACGATCTGCTTGGCGGAAAACGTCTCGCCCCGCGCCTTGGCCTCCTGCTTGGCCTTTTGCATCTCGGACAGCGACATGCTCGCCGCCTTGTTCTCCCAGGAGGATTGATACACGAACGGCCCGACGAACTCGCCCTCGTGGAAGAGATGGATTTGCGTGGGCGGCATGTTGGCGGCGTTCGCGTTGTACGCCGTGAGCGTGGAGGGCGCGATGAAATTGCCCAGCAGCGCCATGAGGTAAAGCGCCCCCAGGAGGACGAGGGAGATGCGCGCGAGCTTGTGCTTGACGAGCTTGCGGCCCATCAGCGTCCACTGCGAGGCGAGATAGTACGCCTCTTCCTTCTTGCGCGCCTTTTCCAGGCGGCGCCGCGCGCGCAGATCCCGGCGGTCTTGCAGGTTCATGCTCATTGTGCGCTCCTTCCTGCAAAGCGGATGCGCGGATCCAGCCATGCGAGCAGGATGTCGGAAATCAGCGTACCCAAGACGATCAGGAGGCCCATAACCAGCAGGATCGTGCCCGCCAGGTACATATCCTGCGCCTTGAGGGCCGTGTAGAGCCTGGGGCCCACGATCTGCAGGTTCATGACGATCGCCGATATCGTGGAGCCGGAAAAGATGCTGGCCAGCACGCCGGAGAGGCCGGAGACCGTGGGGTTGAGCGCGGCGCGCAGGCAATACTTGTAGGTGATGGTCCGCTCGCTCACGCCCTTCGCGCGGGCGGCGAGCACGTACTGCTTGCCCTGCTCGTCGAGCATTTGCGCGCGCATGGCGCGCAGCGTGCCGCAGGTGCCCGAGGTGCCGATGACAACGATGGGGATGAGCAGGCGCAGCAAAAAGTCCTTATGCACAAGGCATTGCCACCACGTCATCGTGCCCGCCTGCAGCGCGAGCAAAATTTCCTCCGTATATAGCCCGATGAAGGCCGTGCCCGTCCATACGTACGTACCGTACATGAGCAGGATGGCGAATAAAAAGTTGGGTATGGCCATGCCCAGGAAGCCGATGACCGTAAAGACGTAATCCCCCAGGGTATACTGGTGCACCGCGCTGTAAATGCCGATGGGGATGCCCACCAGGTAGTTGAACAGCATCGTGCACAGCGAGACCACGAGGGTCATCGGCAGCACGTCGGCGATGACGGGCCATACGGGCCGGCCGTACTCAAACGAATAGCCGAAGTCAAAGCGCGTGAGGATGCCCCACATCCACTTGAGGTATTGCATATACCAGGGTTGGTCCAGCCCGTACTGGGCCTTGAGACCGGCGATCATCGACTCGTCCACGACGACGCCCTCCGCCTTCATGGATGCGACATACGTGGTCAAATAATCGCCCGGCGGCAGCTGAATGATGAAGAAGATGACCACGGACATGATCAGGATGATGGGGATGAACGTGAGCAGGCGCTTGTAGATGAAGCGCGCCATCGGGCCCGTGAGGGGATTCCTCCGGGCGGCGGCAGGGGCGGATGCTGCCATAGGGTCGTCCTCCTCCGTTTTGATGAAAGGCGGGAAGGCGCGCTTTACGCCTTCCCCAGACCATTGAAAAACCCCAGTCACTTAGTTGAGGATGCATGAAGGGGAGGACTCCCCTTCATCTGGGATCGTATCGACCGGCTCTGCCGGTCGGGCGGGGCGTTTTCCGTAGTCAAATGCGTAGCATTTGCGGAGGAAAACATCTCCCGTGATTTCCGTGCAAAATGATCTTTCATTTTGCACGAGGCCGTCGACTTTGTCGGCGGCCAGGGGAAGGCGCGCTTGGCGCCTTCCCGCAGGGCCGCTTGCGAATTACTCGGCGTCGAACCACCAGATCTGCGGGTGGCCGATGCCCAGGCCGCGGTATTCGTCGCAGTAGACGGACGAATCGGGGAAGTTGCGCAGCTTGGCGTCGATCGCGAAGATCTGGCCCAGCGCAGAGGTGTAGCCGATCTCGTACACGCCGGCCTCCAGCACGTCCATGATCTCCTCCGCGGCGGCCGTGCGCGCCTCGGCGGTCGTGGCGGCCATCATCTTGTCGTACAGGTTCAGCATGTCCTTCACGTCCTGCGGCGGCTCCACGGCCAGCTCGTCCGCCGGGTTCTTGTACCACAGGCCAAAGGCCGTGCCCCACGCGCAGTAATCGCGGAAGGGGATGAAGTAATCGGGGCGCAGCGAAAGGTTGACGGTGTCAAACTTCTCCCAGTTGATGGTCACCTCGTGCGTGTTGGCGCTGCGCATCTCCTCGAGGATGGAGCGGTCGTACATGCGGATGGTGGTGTTCAGGCCGATGGCCTTGAAGTCGTTCATCAGCAGCTCGGCAAACTTGGCGTCCAGCTCGTTTTGATACTGGATGTTGAGCACGACCGCCTTGCCGTCCGCAAAGGCGTACAGGCCGTCGGCGCCTTTGACGAGGCCGCACTCGGCGAGCAGCGTCTCGGCGCGGGCCGGGTCGTACGCGGTCCACTTCTTCGTCCATTCCTCACTGTAGCCCAGCGAGCCCTCGAACGGCGCGCTCTGCGCGGGCGTGGAGACGCCGTTGTCGACCAGCTCGACGATCTGCTCGCGGTTCACGCAGATGGACAGCGCCTCGCGGAACTTGATGTTCTGGAACAGCGCGCGCAGGTCCTCGTCTTGAATCGCCTGGTTTAGCTGCAGCGACTGCTTGGACCACGCGGGCGTCTTCCACTCTACGAGCAGTACGCCGTCATTATCCGCATCCATGACGGTCTGGAAGTCGTCCCAGGTGACGTCGTTCACGTCCGCCGTGCCGTCCATGGTCCACAGCAGCTTCTGGCTGACGTCGGAGAAGCGCATGAAGCGCAGTGTGTCGATGTAGGGCAGCTGCTTGCCGTCCGCGTCGGTCTTCCAATAGTAGGGGTTGCGCTCCCACACGCACAGCTCGGCCTCAAAGTCGCCGGCGATCACCCAGGGGCGCAGCGTCGGACGGCCCTGTACGAGCCAGTAGTAATACGTATACTGCTCGCACATCTTCTGCGTATCGGAGAAGCCCAGCTCCTCCGCCTTAGCGGCGGCCTGCTCGGCCGTCAGGTAGCCCTCGCCGGGGATGTAATCCTTGAGGTAATGCTTGGGGGCGAAGAACCACTTGCCGTTGATCGCCAGCTCCTCCAGGAACGTCGGCTTGGGCGAGGCGAACGTGACGGTGAACGTGTAGTCGTCTACGACGTCCATCGCCGCCATGACCTTTTCGCCCTCGGCCGTGGTGGAGTACATGGCCTCCCACACGCTCTTGCCGGTGACGCCGGGGATGAGCAGGTCTTCGTAGAAGAAGCGGCAGTCCTCCGTTGTGAACGGCGCGCCGTCGGACCACTTCATCCCTTCGCGCAGATGGATGGTGTAGACGGTCGCGTCCTCGTTCACCTCGAAGCCTTTGGCCACGTTGGGCTCGACCGTGCCGTCCTCCTTAAAGCGGAACAGCGGCTCCTCGGTGATCTTTTCCGAGTACCATTTGCTCGAATCCTGCACGAACGTGATCGATTCGCCGTACTGGCCGATCGCGTCCATGGGCTCGACCATGACGTCGCCCGCGGCGGGCAGGCGCTCTGCGACGGCGGGCAGCTCACCCGCGGCGGTCTTCGCTTGCAGCATGGGCGCCTCGCTATAGGCGGCGCCTTCGGCGGACGCTGGCAGCACGCAGGCGAGCATCGCGACGGCTACCAGAAGGGCGAGGACGTTTCGTTTCCTCATAGATGGTTCCTCCTCGTTTTTTTATACGCATTCCCGCGCGCGGGAACGGCATTTCAATAGGTTTCGCCCGCGCGGATGGCGAGCGTGCGGCAAACCGGCGTATAGTCCGTCAGAAATACGGTGTAATGCTGGGGGCTGAGGGGGTATGCCCCGCCCATGCGGTTTTGCACGTCATGCCGGGCAAAGGCGCCTGATATTTGGATGTGCTCGCCCCCGGGACCGACGGCCTCGATGTCGCCGTCCGCGATGGTCACGCTCTCGCCGGGCCGCATGCGCTGCATGAAGTGCGGCGTGGCGATGCGCCCGCCCGGCAAAAGCCCGATCTCTACGCGCAGCGGCAGCCGGTCGATGCCCGAGGTTTTGATGTGCACGTCGATGCCTCCCGGCGCTTCCTCCACCTCCACCGCGATGTCGAGCCCCGCGCCCTCCGTCCTGGGGCGGGTGTGCGGGTTATCCATCGCCCACCAGTCGCTGGTATCGGGCTTTTCGGCGAAGGGAAGGTAGTACCAGCCCGCCGCATGCGAATGCATCCGGTAGCCGCGCGCGGTGCGCTCCAGGGTTTCCGGGGCGAAGTTGCGCCGGTCGCACAGGTTTGCGTAGATCGCCATGTACAGCGAGAACGCGCCGTTTTGAAAGTACAGAAAGTTGGGCTTGCCGCGTAGCAGCGTATACGAGAAGCCGCCCCTGCGGATGCGTGCGATATCGCTGTGCGGGAACAGGCGGTCGTAGCGCTCAAAGGGCTTATCCCACGGCGTCCCCGCGCCGTATCCGTCCATTTCAGGGTAGAGCAGCAGCCACTCGACGCCCCCAGGCGCCGTCCCGCGCCGGCGGCAATCCTGATAGATCCATTCGGCCATGGCGCCGAAGTCCGGCCGGTTCAGGAAGTAGCCGGTCAGGAGGTAGAGGATGTAGTAGGTGTCGGCGTAAACCTTCTGTCCCAGATCCTGTCGGGTCGAGTTGTTCGTAAACACCGAGCCGTCCGGGTCGATGTAGCAGTACATCATCTCAAGGTTGCGCTCCGCCGCCTTTAAAAACGTCCGATCGCCCGTGGCGGTGTACAGGCGCAGCATCTGGTCGTCGTTGACCTGGTTGTAGTTGCCCGCGCTGCGCTCGGCAAACTCGCCGTCCTCGTTGATGTCCAGCCCCTCGCGCAGGTACTCCCTGGCGCGCGCCGCAAGCTCCGCGCGCCCCGTGATCTTCGCGCAGTGCAGCAGGCAAGAGGCGATCGCCCAGCGATGGTTCGGCGTGTGGAAGCCGCCCGTGGCGATGCCGCTCGCCGCGCTGTCGATCAGGCGGTAGAGCGCCGGGCGCAGCCACCGGGCCTTCGGGGCGTCGCATCGCTCCAGCAGCCACCAGGCGTTGAGCACCGCGTTGATCATGAACGCCGTATCCGGCGGAGAGGCGAAATTGCAGGGCGTCAGGTCTACGCAGCCGCCCGGCCGCTGATGCCTGCGCAGATACGAGAGGGCGGCGGCGATCGCCTCCCTCACCCGCTCGTCCAAATACCAGCGGCTCTCCCCGGTCACATATACGGTGATCAGACGGCTCATGTCAAAACCACAGGCCCGCGGCTCCACGTGGAAGTCGCCGCCCCGAAAGCCGCCGTAATCGGCGTCGGCTTCGGCCTTCACCTGCCTGAGCAGCAGCGCGCTGATTTGCCCGTCGAGCGCCGCGAGCAGCTCCCGGCGGCGCTGAATGCCTTTTTCCACGGCGAATGCCTCGCTTTCTGAGGAAATATGTAATTATCTATTCATTCTATGCACAATTATACCAAGCCCATGGAGATATTGCAAGTAAAATATAAAAGAAATATGGCGATATGATCAAAATCAGATCATTCGCCATATGCTTCTTCATTTTACTTTCTATTTAATGCCTCACAATTTTGCACGCCGCAGAAAATTTGTTCGAGCGTCTGAGCGTCCACAAAATTTCGGGCCGCATAGCCTACGGCGCCGGCAAGCGGGCCGTAGGCCGGCGCGATCAGCCGGGCGCCGTGCGCGGCTACGCAGCGCTCGAACGGCCGCAAAATGCAATCGCCCGCTCGAAAGAGCCCCCCGGAGTAGGTGACGTCCACCGGCGCGCCGGGAGAGAAGCGTAGCGCCCCGCAGAGGACTTGCACGAGCTGGGCGAGCTGCTCGGCCGCGCGCGCATAGATATCCCGCGCGCACGGGTCGCCCAGCTCGTATAAACGCAGCACCTGCCGCTGAAAGGCGGCGACCTTGGCCGTCTCGCCGCCGTCCGTCAGGGCGTCAAACGCGCCGGGAAAGAAGAGCGGATCGCGGATATTCAGCAGATCCATAAAGAAATCGTAGAGCGCCGTGCGCGGCATGCGCCCGTCCGCCTGGCGGTAAAAGGCGTTGACCGCCTGCACCGCTATCCAGTACGACGATCCTTCGTCGCCGTAGGGGATCGACCAGCCGCCCACGCGTTGCCTGCCGCCGCGCCCGTCCTCGCCATAGGCGATGGAGCCCGTGCCCGCGACGACGCAGATGCCCGGCCGACCGCGCAACGCGCCGCTCCAACCGGCCACCGCGTCGCTCACAAGCACGCGGGGCGCAGGCCCGAGCACGGCTGCGACCGCCGCCTCCATATCCCGCGCCGCGGTCGGGCTCTCGCCGTAACAGGTGAGGGCAAACGCGGCGAAGGTGAGCGCCTCGGGGCCGATCGCAGCCTGCGCCAACACAGCGCGAATGTATTCCCCCATCCTCTGCGCGTACCGCTCGCGCCCGTCGTCGATCGGGGTGATGCCCGGAAACGCGCGCAGGGCGAGGACGCGACCCGCCTCGTCGCAAAGCGCAAAGGCGATCTTCGTCGCGCCGCTATCACAGCCGAGGAAAAGCATGTGCACCCCTCCTTTTATTGCGCATCCATCAACTCGGTCAACATCAGGAAGACGAGTCCCTGGCCGTAAGCCGTCGGGCAGATCGGGATTTGGCGGTAAAAGTCGAGGTCGCGGCCCATGGGCGTGCCGTAGGAGACGCCCTGCACCGTGCCGTCCGGCGCGACTTGCGAGAGCACGCCCGCCGCGGCCTTTTCGGCGTGCGCGCGGCAGGCCTCGGGCAGCAGGTCCAGCCGGACGCCCTTGAGCAGGCCGTAGGCGATGGCCGCCGAGGCCGAGGTCTCCAAATAGCTGTCCTCGTGGTCGAGCAGCGTGTGCCACAGGCCCGTCGCTTCATCCTGCAGCGCGCACAGCTGCTCGCACTGCCCGCGCCAGGCCTCCAGCACCGCCCGGCGCACCGGCCCCTCCGGCAGCATCTGCGCAAATTCCACGCCGCCCGCCGTATACCAGGAATTCCCACGTGCCCAAAACGCGCCGCCGAAGTGGTGGCGGCCCTGGAACGTCCACCCGTGATACCAAAGCCGGTTCTGCGCGCAGCTGAGGTATTTGATGTGCAGCAGGAATTGGTATTCCGCCTCGCGCATCCAGCTCTCTTCGCCCAGCGCTTGGCCCGCGCGGTAGAGGAAGAGCACCGTCATGAACAGCGTATCGTCCCAAAGCTGCTGCGGGTTTTCGTCGTGCGTGGTGATGTGCTGCAGCCCGCCCTCTTCGGTACGGGGCATTTCGTCCATAATCCACCCGGCCCAGGCGCGGATGAGGGGCGGGTACTGCGCCTCCCCGGTGAGCGCGTAAAGCTCCACCATGCCCAGCATCGGCGCCGTCGTGTTGACGTTGCGCGGGGGCAGTCCCTTTCTCAGATGCATCTGATACCATGCCTTCAGCCACGAAAGCAGCGCCGCATCCTTCGTGCGCTCGTAGACCTTGAGCAGGCTGTAGATGGCGACGCCCTGCGGCCACTCCCAGGTATCCAGCGTCAGGTGGTCGTTTTCTCCGCCGCCGTCATGGGTGCTCACCAGCTTCCCGACGACGCGCCGGGCGATATCGCCGTAAGTCTCTTGCATGCGCATTCCCTCCCGATAGATGGTTTTAAATCCCCTACGGCGGAGTATAGCAAAACTGTTGAACAATTTCAAGCACATGTGCAGATGTCTCGGCAAAAACCTACCCAACAATTGATCATTTTCGCTTTACAATTCACGGTCAATCCACTAAAATAGAGGTATCGGAACGCAACGAGGGAGGCAAGACGCCATGAAACAAAGCCGGCTGCTGGAAATGGAGAGGTTTATCCTGCAGGAGGAATCCGTCCCGATGGAAAGGCTGTGCAGCCAGTTCGGCGTATCCATGAACACCGTCCGCCGCGACGTAGCGGAGCTGATCCGCCGCGGCTCCATCGAGAAGGTATACGGCGGTGTGCGCGTGCGCTGCGAGCAGGACCAGACGCTCACGCCCTTTGAAAAGCGCCGGCTCGAAAACGCCCACGCCAAGCAGCTGATCGGCCGGCGCGCGGCGGAGATGGTCGAGGACGGAGATATCATCTTTCTGGACTCGGGCACGACGACGCTGCAGATGATGGATTTTTTAAAGGACCGGCGCGACATCACCGTGGTCACCCATAACCTGGAGGCCGTGGTGCGGGCGCTGCCCTACGAAGGCATTCAGGTGATCTCGCTGCCGGGCCAGCTGCGGCGCAAAACCCATTCCTTCACCGGCATGGAGGCCGCGCGCTCGTTGAGGGGGTATAACATCAAGACGGCGTTTATGGCCGCCACGGGCGCCTCCGTGCACGGGGTGACCAACTCGTCCTCCTTAGAGTACGAGATCAAGAAGACCGCCATCGAGCACTGCGACCGCGCGGTGCTGACGCTGTGCAGCCAAAAATTCGGCGTCTCAGGGCTCATGACCTATGCAAACTTCGATCAGTTCGACGCGGTGGTGACCGACGCCGCGCCGCCCGGCGCCTATGCGGAGGCGATCAAGGCGGGCGGGGCCCGCCTCATCGTCGCGGACCGGCAGGCCGCGGAACGGCAGGCCGCGGCGCGATAAAACGAGAACGGAGGGATCCTTATGCCAATCGCTAACATGCGCGCGCTGCTAGAGCAGGCGCGCTCAGAGGGCCGGGCCGTGGGCGCATTCAGCGTCTCGGGCATCGAAATGATCCGCGGGGTGCTGCGCGCGGCGCAGGCGCTGCATACGCCGGTCATCCTGCAGGTGGCCGAATCGCGCCTCCCCGCCGCGCCGCTGCCCCTCCTGGGCAGCGCGATGCTCGCCGCCGCGCGCGAGGCCGAGGTGCCCGTCGCCGTCCATCTCGACCATGGGCTGACGCTGCCGTGCATCCGGCAGGCGCTGGAGATGGGGTTCACCTCCGTCATGTACGACGGATCGGTCCTGCCGATGGAGGAGAATATCGAAAACACACTGCGCGTAATCGAGATGGCGAAGCCTTACGGCGCCGCCGTCGAGGCGGAGATCGGCCGCGTCGGGCGCACGGAGGAGGGCGGCGAACAGCAGGCCGTCTGCGCGCGCCCGGAGGACTGCCTTCTCTTCGCGAAAAGCACGGGGGTGGACGCCCTGGCGGTGGCCATCGGCAACGCGCACGGCGTCTATATCGGCGCGCCCAAGCTGCGCTTTGACGTGCTGGAGGCGCTGCAGGGCCGGAGCATGCCGCCTCTGGTGCTGCACGGGGGCACGGGCATCAGCGACGAGGACTTTCGCCGCTGCATCCGCCTGGGCGTGCGCAAGATCAACATCGCCACCGCGAGCTTTCAGGCCGCGGCGCAGGCAGCCCGCGCGCAGGACGAATACTTCGCCATGCTGGGGGCCATGGCGGACGCGGTCGCGCAGGTAGCAAAGCGGCACATCCACGTCTTCGGCGCAAAATAACCGGGATATACGGCAGCATGCACAAGGAGTTGAGCTAGGATGAACCTGTTTACCTCGGAGCCCCGGGCGCTGGATATCATCCCCGTGGGCCGCATCGCCATCGACTTCAACCCGACCGACTACAACCGCCCGCTCTCCAAGAGCCAGCATTTCAACAAGTATCTGGGCGGCTCGCCCGCCAACATCGCCGTGGGCATGGCGCGCCTGGGCCGCAAGGTCGGCTTCCTCGCCAAGATCTCCGACGATGCGTTCGGCGACTTCGTGCAAGGCTTTTTCGAGGAAGAAGGCATCGACGTCAGCCACGTCACGCGCTGCCAAGGCGGCGAAAAGCTCGGCCTGACGTTCACGGAGATCCTCTCGCCGGAGAAGAGCAGCATCCTCATGTACCGCGAGGGCGTCGCCGACCTGACGCTGCACCCGGACGACGTAGACGAGGCCTACATCGCCGCGAGCCGCTCGCTGCTCATCTCGGGCACGGCCCTGTGCACGAGCCCGACGCGCGAGGCGTCCCTCAAGGCGCTCGCTTACGCGAAGCGCCTGGGCGTCACCGTCATCTTCGACGCGGATTACCGCGCCTACACCTGGCAAAACGACGACGAGATCGCCGTCTATACGAGCCTCGTCGCCGAAAAGAGCGACATCCTCCTCGGCTCCCGCGAGGAATTCGACCGCATGGAGCGCCTGCTCGGCCTTCCCGGAACCGACGCGGCCAGCGCGGATTACTGGCTCGGGCGCGGGGCCAAGCTGCTGGTCATCAAGCACGGCAAGGAGGGTTCCTACGCCTATACGGGCGAGGGGCAGTACCGCGTGAAGCCCTTCCCCGTGGCCGCGCTCAAGGGCTTTGGCGGCGGCGACGGCTATGCCTCCGCCCTCCTGCACGGCCTCATGACCGGCCGGAGCGTCGCGCAGGCGCTGGAGATGGGCAGCGCCTCGGCCGCGATGCTCGTCGCCAGCCACGCCTGCTCTAAGGACATGCCCGGCGAGGAGGCGCTGCTCGCCTTCATCCGCGCGGAGAAGGAAAAGTACGGCGAGGTCGTCACCCGCATAGAGCGCTAAGCACCTATCAATGTCAGTGGCCGCTTCAAGGGGGATAGGGGGGCAGGGGGCCTAAGGGCGAAGGTGAGCGAAGCGAACGAGCCGCCCGCAATTTGGCGTAGCCCATATGCGGCGGCGTACCCCGGCCCTATTGGGCCGGGGCGAGGAAGGAAATCGGAATCCCCACTGGCCTCAGCGGAGCGCGTAGCCCCGCCGGAGGCAGTTGCGTATACGCACTGGATTACGGGCAGGCGCGCGATGCGCGCCTCTACATGTGCACCGATGCATTATCCGCGTTACGTTAATGACATGGAACGTACCCGATCATTCGTGTAAAATGAGCACTCATTTTGTATGGTATAGCATAGAAAGGAATGAAAGCGCATGGTTCAAATCCTGAAGCCCTACATCGACGGCGCATATGTAGAGAGCAAGAGCACGAAGTACAATACCGTCTACAACCCCTCCACGGGCGAGGAAATCGCCAAGGTCCCATGCTGCACGCAAGAGGAGGTCGACGCGGCCATCGCGGCGGCCAAGGCCGCCTTCCCGGCCTGGAAAAACACGCCGGTGCGCAAGCGCGCCCAGCTGATGTTCAACCTGCGAGGCCTCATCCTCCAGCACATGGACGAGCTGACGATGCTGGTCGCCCGCGAGAACGGCAAGGCCTGGTCCGAGGCCGCGGGCGACGTGGGCAAGGCGCTGGAGATGACGGAGCTGGCCTGTTCGGCGCCCTCGCTGCTGATGGGCGAGAGCCTGCAGGACACGTCCTCCGGCTATGACACGGTACTCTACCGCGAGGCGCTGGGCGTATGCGCGGGCGTGGCCCCGTGGAATTTCCCGGCCATGATCCCCATGGGCTGGATGGCCCCGCTGGCGATCGTCTGCGGCAACACGTTCGTGCTCAAGCCCGCCTCCACCACCCCGCTGACCAGCCTGCGCTTCGCCGAGCTCTACGAAGAGGCCGGATTCCCCAAGGGCGTGCTGAACGTCGTGCCCTGCAGCCGCGTGGAGGCGGAGACGATCCTCACGCATCCGGACGTCAAGGCCGTCACGTTCGTCGGCTCCACCGAGGTCGGTCTGCACGTATATTCCACCGCCGCAGCGCACGGCAAGCGCGTGCAGGCGCTGTGCGAGGCAAAGAACCACGCGCTCGTCCTGAAGGACGCGCCCATCACCCGCACCGCCGCCGGTATCATGAACAGCGCGTTCGGCTGCGCGGGCGAGCGCTGCATGGCGCTGCCCTGCGTCGTGGTCGAGGAGGAGATCGCGGATCAGCTGGTCGGCGAGCTCGTACGCCTGTGCAAGGCCCAGAAGGTCGGTCCCGCATACGACAAGGAGACGAAGCTGGGCCCCGTCGGCAGCAAATCACACCAGAAATTCATCCTCGACTGGATCGACAAGGGCGTTCAGGAGGGCGCGCAGCTCGTGCTCGACGGCCGCGGCGTAAAGGTGGCGGGCTACGAGAACGGCTACTACATCGGCCATACGATCTTCGATCACGTGACGGAGGAGATGGCCATCGGCCAACGCGAGGTCTTCGGACCGGTGCTATGCGTCAAGCGCGTCAAGTCCTTTGAAGAGGGCCTGGAGCAGATGAACCGCAACCCCTTTGCCAACGGCTCGGTCATCTTCACGCAGAACGGCTACTACGCGCGCGAGTTCGTCAGCCGCACGGACGGGGGTATGGTCGGCGTCAACGTCGGCATCCCGGTGCCGATGGGCGCGTTCCCCTTCAGCGGCCACAAGAAGAGCTTCTTCGGCGACCTGCACTGCCACGGCAAGGACGCCTTCCGCTTCTACACCGAGGAAAAGACCGTCACCACCCGCTGGTTCGACGAGGAGGAGATGAAGAAGGAGCACGTGGATTCGTGGGACGGATCGCTGTAAGGGATGTGGGGGGGGGGGGGGGCCCCGCCCCGCCCCCCCCCCCCCCCGGCCAGGGGT
>JAEYAR010000100.1 GCA_023404715.1 Bacillota bacterium
CGCCACTACAACGTGATGCTGCGCGGCGGCCAGCGCGCGGATATCGACTTTTGCCTGCGGGAGGACGCGACGGACGTCGTGCCCGAGCGCGGCGCGGACGGGTGGTTTCGGGCGTAAAAACCCCGAAGGCTTTTGCCTTCGGGGTTACACCTCCAACGTCATGCCGTCGTAGGCGATGAGGAAGCCCTGGGGCTCCATCAGGGCGCACATTTCCTCGTGCAGCATGCCGCCGTTGTGCGAGAAGTGATGGCAGACGAAGCGCGCGTCCTGCGCGGACAAGCCTTCTTTGCGCATCCGATCCCGCACGGCGATGTTCTGGTCAAAGCCCATATGGCCCGTATAGTCGGAATGCTGGGGGCCGTTCGTGCAGTCGAGGCTGACGGCGTGGAGAGGGCCCTGCGCGGCGAGGCGCTGCCAGGCCTCTTCGCCCCAAAGCCCCGTGTCATGCGCGTAGAGCAGCGCGCGGCCGTCCTCCTCGATGCGGTAAAAGAGGCTTTGCGGGCAGCCGTGCACGGCGGGATAGGCGGTGACGCCCAGGGTATCGACGCAGAAGGTCTCAAAGGGCGCGACCTCGCTAAATACGACGTGGCCGCCCAGCGGATCGCATTCGCAGGAGTGGGCGTACGCCTCGAAGTGCGCGCGCGTATGGGCGCTGCCATACAGGTGCAGCGGCCCGCGGCTTTGCATGTGCGCGTAGCCGGGCAGGTACATTTCGAGCATCTCGCGGTAAAAATGGTCGGCGTGCGCGTGCGTCAGGAGCACGTGGCGGACCTTGGAAAGGTCGAGGCCGAGCTGCAGCTTCATGGCGTACAGATCGGCGGAGAAGTCGATGAGCACGCGGTCATTGACCATCGCGCCTGAGCGGTGGCGGATGTTCTTGCCGCCGCGGCGCGCGGCCTCCAGGCAGGCGGGGCACTCGCAGAAGATGGCTGGCCAGCACTCGGCCGCCGCGGTGCCCAGGTATTGCAGTTTCATGGGCGTTCCCCCTTAAATGTTTCTCGCTACGCATCATTGTACAAATTCCGGCGCATCCTGTCAACGCGAAGGTGAATTTGGCGTTTTCCTGCATTGACAAGCGCCGGGGGATGCCGTTATAATAAGCCAAGCAATGAAGAAGAGAGTAACGCCGCGCAAACCCTCAAAGAGAGCCGGGCAAGGTGAAAGCCGGCAGGCAAGGCGGGCGTGAACATGGCTTTGGAGCGATCGCGCTGAACGCCGGTTAAGCGGACCGGCCTCAGGCGCGGCGGCGGGCCCCGTTACAGGCCGCGCGAGGCGCCCCTTGGGGCGCGAAGCAGGGTGGTACCACGGAGCAGAGCCGTCCCTTGCCTTTGGGCAGGGGCGTTTTTTCATGCGATTGCAAAGGAGAGAGGAACATGGAGGGCAAAAAGACGTTTTACATCACCACGCCGATCTATTACCCCAGCGACAACCTGCACATCGGTCACAGCTATTGCTCGACCGCGGCGGACACGATGGCCCGCTTTAAGAAGCTGACGGGCCACGACGTGTACTTCCTGACGGGCACGGACGAGCACGGACAGAAGATCGAGCGCAAGGCCGCCGAGGCCGGGGTGACGCCGCAGCAGTATGTCGACAAGATCGTCGCGGGCATCAAGGACCTGTGGAAGCTCATGGACGTGGATTACGACGACTTCATTCGCACGACCGACGAGCGCCATGTGAAGGGCGTTCAGCACTGGTTTAAAAAGCTCTACGAGCAGGGCGACATCTACAAGAGCGAGTACGAGGGCTGGTACTGCACGCCGTGCGAATCGTTTTGGACGCAGCTGCAGCTCAAAGACGGCTGCTGCCCGGACTGCGGGCGCCCGGTCGAGAAGACGCGCGAGGAGAGCTACTTCTTCCGCCTCTCGAAGTATCAAGACTGGCTGATCGAGTACATCGAGCAGCATCCGGACTTCATCCAGCCGCCGTCTCGCACGGCGGAGATGCTCAACAACTTCCTGCGCCCCGGCCTGCAGGATCTGTGCGTATCGCGCACGTCGCTCAAATGGGGCATCCCGGTGGACTTCGACCCCAAGCATACGGTCTACGTCTGGGTCGACGCCCTGACCAACTATATCAACGCCCTGGGCGCGGGCACGCAGGACGACGCGCTGTTTCAAAAGTACTGGCCGGCGGACATCCATCTCGTCGGCAAGGAGATCGTGCGTTTTCACACGATCATCTGGCCGATCATGCTGCACGCGCTGGGGCTGGAGCTGCCCCGGCAGGTCTTTGGCCACGGCTGGCTGGTGATCGACGGCGGCAAGATGTCAAAGTCCAAGGGCAACGTGGTCGACCCGGTGAAGCTGTGCGAGCGCTATAGCTCCGACGCGGTGCGCTACTTCCTCATGCGCGAGGTGCCATTCGGCTCGGACGGCGAGTTTACCAACGAGGCGCTGATCAAGCGCATCAATTCGGACCTGGCGAACGACCTGGGCAACCTGGTCAGCCGCAGCGTCGCGATGATCGAAAAGTACTTCGGCGGCGTCGTGCCAGAGCAGGCGGAGCTTTGCGATATGGACAAGACGCTCGTCGCGCAGGCGGAGGCGCTGCCGGGCATCGTCGAGAAGCACATGAACGCGCTGCAGTTCTCCGTGGCGCTTTCGGAGATCTGGAAGGTCATCGGCGAGTGCAACCGCTACATCGACCAGACGACCCCCTGGATCCTCGCCAAGGACGAGGCGGACAGGCCGCGCCTGGGCACGGTGCTGTATAACCTGCTGGAGTGCAGCCGCATCGTGGCGGTGCTGATCGGGCCGTTTATGCCCAGGACGCCGGAGCGCATCTTCGCGCAGATCGGCGTGACGGACGCGGCGCTCAAGACGTGGGATTCGCTGGGCAGGTTCGGCGGGGCGGCGCCCGGCAGCCGCGTGTGCAAGGGCGATGCGCTCTTCCCGCGCATCGACGTGCAAAAGGAGCTGGAGCAGCTGGAGGCGCAAAAGCAGGCGGCGCTTGCCGCGGCGGCGGCCGCGCAGGCCCCGGCGGAGCAGGAGAAGCCCCGGCCCGCGTTTACGCAGAAGGAAGAGATTGCGTTCGACGACTTTGAGAAGCTGCAGCTCGTGGTCGCCAAGGTGCTCAAGTGCGAGAAGGTGCCCAAGGCGGATCGTCTGCTCAAGAGCACGCTCAAGGTCGGCGAAGAGGAGCGCGTGGTGGTCAGCGGCATCGCGGAGCACTACACGCCCGAGGAGATGGTCGGCAAGAAGGTCGTGCTGCTGGCCAACCTCGCCCCGCGCAAGATCCGCGGCATCGAATCGCGCGGCATGCTGCTGTGCGCCGCGAACGACGCGGCGGGCGAGCTAAGGCTGCTGAGCGTCGAGGGCGACATGGACGAGGGGTGCGAGATCGGCTGATGGAGACTGATGACGAAATCCTGACCCCGCTCTTCGACACGCACGCGCATCTGAACGACGGCCGCTTCACGTTTGACGGCGGTCAGGAGGCGCTGATCGCCGCGCTCAGGCCCGCGGGCGTTCAGCTGTGCGCCTGCGTGGGCGCGGACATGGCCTCCAGCGCCGAGGTGGTGGAGCTGGCCCGGCGCTACGATTTCCTGTACGCGGCGGTAGGCGTGCACCCGCACGACGCCAAGGCGTTTTCGGAGGCGGACGTGCAAAAGCTCACGCGGTGGCTCACGGACGAGCCCAAGGTGCGCGCGCTGGGCGAGATCGGGCTGGATTACTACTACGACCTCTCCCCGCGCGACGTGCAAAGGGACGTCTTCGCGCGCCAGCTCGACCTGGCATATGCGTTAGGCGTGCCCGCCTGCCTGCACGTGCGCGACGCGCACGGCGACACGCTGGACGTGCTGCGCGCGCATCGGGGCCGCCTGCCCGCGCTTGTGCTGCATTGCTGCTCCGCGAGCCTGGAAAGCACGAAGGTCTATCTGGACCTGGGCTGCTATATTTCGTTCGCGGGTCCGGTGACGTTTAAGAAATCGACGAATTTGCAGGAGGTCGCCCGCTACGTGCCGCAGGAGCGGCTGCTGATCGAGACGGATAGCCCGTACCTCGCGCCGGAGCCCGTGCGTGGCCGGCGCAACGACCCGCGCAACGTCGCCCACATCGCCCGGTGCGTCGCGCAGCTGCGCGGCCTTGCGCCGCAGGCGCTGGCGCAGACGACGTTTGAAAATGGCAAGCGGTTTTACGGCATCGCGTAAGGGTTGCAGGAAAGGGTCCGAGGAGGGGGAAACCTTTCTTCGGATTTTTTATATTCTTTTGTACAGAAATGGATAAAATATGTTGACAAAACGGCTCCGCGGATTTATGATGTGTTTGATAAATCGTTTACATAGCGATGGGGTGAATGCGTGGCCGTGACAATCAGCGATGTCGCCAAGCGCGCGGGCGTCTCTACGGCGACGGTTTCGCGCGTGATCAACGGCGCGAACAACGTGGATGAGCAGATGCGCCAGACCGTGCTGCGCACGATGAAGGAAATGGGCTATATCCCAAACTCCATCGCCCAATCGTTGCGGCAAAATCGCTCCAAGACGATCGGCATTACGACATCCGATCTCTCTATCGCGTTTTTCCCCAACGTGCTCAAGGCGGTCGAGAGCGCCTTTCTGCCGCTCGATTACGCGACGCTATCCTCGAGCACGTACGACGACCCTAAAAACGAAAGGAAGATCCTGCAGCATATGCTCGCGCGGCGGGTGGACGCGCTCGTCGTCAACTCGACCGGACAAAATGAGGAGCTGCTCGAGGAGACCGCGCAGTCCGGCATCCCTGTGATCCTCTACGACAGGCGCTCGCGCGAGCGGCATTTTCCGACCGTCTATGTCAACAAACAAAGGTCGATGAGCCTCGCGCTGGACCATCTGCTGGGCTTAGGGCATCGCCGTGTCATGCTGGCGACGGGCCCGAAAATGCTCGCGACGAATTACGACCGCTTTATGGGCATGCAAAAGTATGCCTTTGATCACGATTTCGATCCGGCGCTCTTTACAGCCCGGTTTGGGGACTTCTCTATCGCCTTTGGCCAGGACGTCATGGCTGATATCGTCCGGATGCCCCAGCCGCCGACCGCGGTGGTGACGGGCAGTGTCGCGATCACGGCGGGCATCATGATGTATTGCCGTAAGCATGGCATCAGGATCCCCTCGGACATGGCGATCGTCTCGTCGGGCACGTTCAATTACGCGAGCATCGTGGAGCCGCGGCTCACGTACTTGGATGATTGCGCTGAGAAGATCGCCGAGGGGTTGACGGCGCTGCTAGGCCGGGCGCTGAAAGGCGAGTCGCTTTCGGAAGCGTGCACGATCGAGATCGATCCGATATTGCACGTCGGTACGTCGTCCGTACAATAAATGTGTATCTTTTTAGACACCTTCCGGCCATGCCGGAATCACATATGAAGGAAGCTTTTTGGCTTCCTTTTTTTCTTTTGGGTTCCTGTCTTTTAAGATACACTCTACGCGTCATCGATATAACGATTACAAGAAAAAAACGCTGATTTTTGATAAAACGATTTCAATGAAAGAGCCGGGTGCAAAGGAAGGGAGGGAAGACGGGCCCAAGCCCCGGCCGCATGCGAAAACACACAACATGAAAGGGTGGTTCTCATCATGAAACAAGCTCTGTCTTTGATTCTCGCGCTGCTGCTGACGATGGCGCTGGGCATGACCGCTGGGGCGGAAGGACTCGACAAGGGCGGCATCACGAACGCGACCGGCTACCCCATTACGAAGGAGCCGATTACGCTGGACGTCGTGTGGAAGTATACGGCCGCTCAGGACATCACCAAGATGACCTCCGTGCTCGATTGGATCGAGCGGGAGACCAACATCCGTCTCAATATCACGACCTATACGGAGGACGACCAGATCGCGCTGATGTTTGCCTCCGGAGATTATCCGGATATGGCGATCGCGATCGGCTCCTCTGCGCTGCAGCGCTCGAACGCTGTAGATGCGGGGGATCTGGTAGCGTTGGACGACCTGATCGACCAATTCGCCCCCACGTGGAAGCAATTCCTCGCGGAGCAGCCGCTGACCGACAAGATGACCCTGATCGACGGAGAGCGCTTCACGCTGCCGTGGTGCAACTTTGCGGAGTATGACCGCAAGCTGCGCGATTGCTTCATCATCAACGAAAGTTGGGTGAAGGAGTTGGGCCTTGAGATCCCCACGACGATGGCGGAATACGAGGCCTATCTGCAAGCCGTGAAGGATCATGCGGGACAGGGCACGATCCCTGAAAACGCGATCCCGCTGTACTTTATGTTCGGCAACTGGGTCGGCGGCGAATTCAACATCTATTCGCAGTTCGGCGTCTACACCAGCAACGATAATTTCCTCATCGTGGAGGACGGCCAGGTGAAGTATCAGGCGATCAACCCGGACATCAAGGAGCCCCTCAAGTGGATGCAGCGCATGTACAAGAAGGGCCTGATCGGCGCGGAGTGCTTCACGGACGACTGGGCGACCTACCTGACGCGCCGCCAGTCCGACCCGCATACGCTGGGCTCGCACTTCAGCTACAGCATCTACGTAGACGGCCTGACCTGCTTTGGCCCGCTGGACAGCGGCAACGGCAAGGCGGCGCTGCTGTGCTCGCAATCGAACATTCCGAACAACGCGCACGCTTTTATGATGTTCTCAAACAACGCGTACCCGGTGGCGACCCTGCGGCTATGCGAGTTCGTGGTGGAAAACCCGGTCAATATGACGAACACGACCGTCGGACTCGAGGGCGAGATGTGGGAATACGACGCGGACGGCAAGCGCGCCCAGAACCAAATGGCCTATACCGAGGAGACCAAGGCGCAGAGCGGATTTTGGAATCAGTTCGTGGGCATCCTTGCGGACGACTACTACGAGAATCTGGCGATTACCGATTATATCGACGGCGCGGTGCGCGCGCGAGAGTACTTTGCCAAATATGACGGCAAGACCGTGCCGCAGGATATGAACTTCGTGGGCGCTACGCTGGATACGCAAAGCGAGGCGCTGATCAGCGAGTACTACACCGATATTGCCAACTGCCGCAAGGAGACGTTCGCGCGCTGGATCACCACCGATGCCGACATCGACGCGGAGTGGGACGCCTTCGTCGCGGAGACGGAGAAGTATAAGGTGAACGAGTGGCTGGCGCTCAAGCAACAGGCTTACGACATGCTGCACTGAGGATGTAGCGGCGGGCCGGGCCCTGCCCCGGCCCGTACCCATCACAATGGACAGTTGAGAGAGGCGTTATGGTCAAAACAAATCGATCTTTGGCAACCGCTCATCCCCTGCGCCGGCGGATCTGGCGGCATTGGGAGCTGTATCTCTTCCTTTTGCCGGCGGTGCTCTATCTGCTTTTGATGCACTACGGCCCCATGTACGGCGTGGTCATCGCCTTTCAGGATTACAAGCCGCGCAAGGGCATCACGGGCAGCGAATGGGTGGGGCTCAAGCATTTTATTCGCCTGTTCAACATGGCGAACTTCGGAACCTATCTGAAAAACACGCTGGTCATCAGCTTTTATTCCCTGCTCGCGGGCTTCCCGCTGCCGATCCTGCTCGCCCTCTCTTTGAATAGCTGCAAGCATGGGCGGCTCAAAAAGGTCGTGCAGACGTCGAGCTACGCGCCGCATTTCATCTCAATGGTCGTCATCGTCTCCATGATCAACGTGTTTTTTTCGCCTACAACGGGCGTGGTCGCGGGCATCCTCAAACGCATGGGGTTGCTGGAGGGAACGCTGCGCGTGCTCATGAGCCCGGAGGCCTTCCCGCACCTGTACGTCTGGAGCGGCGTGTGGCAGGAGCTGGGCTGGGGCAGCATCATCTACATCGGCGCGCTCAGCGGCGTGGACGAATCGCTGCACGAGGCGGCGCTGATCGACGGCGCCAACAAGGTACAGCGCATCGTAAACATTGACTTTCCGCTTATCGTGCCTACGATCGTTGTCATGCTGATCCTGCGCTCGGGCAGCATCATGAGCGTCGGCTTCGAAAAGGCGTTTCTGATGCAGAACAGCCTGAACCTGAGCGCTTCGGAGGTCATCAGCACCTATACATACAAGGTGGGCATCAAGGAGGGGCAGTACAGCTTCTCGTCCGCCGTGGGCCTGTTTAACTCGGTCGTCAATTTTGCGATGGTCATGATCGTCAACCAGATCTCGCGCAGGGTCGGCGATACGTCGCTTTGGTAGGAGGCATGCGGTTGTGATTGCAGATAAAAGCGTCCCGGGGGCAAAGAAGAGGGGACGAAAAAAGAGGAAACCACAGGAGCTAAAGGCTGACCGCGTGTTAGACGGGATCATCCTGGTGGTTCTGATCGTCCTGTTCGTGCTGACGGCCTATCCGCTCTACTTCGTGGTCATCGCCTCCTTCAGCGATCCGGGCAAGGTGGTCGCGGGGCAGGTCACGCTCTGGCCTCAGGGCTTTACACTCGCGGGCTACGAGCGGGTGCTGGGGTATGAAAAGCTGTGGGTCGGTTACCGCAACACCGTCGTCTATACGCTCGTTCATACGGCGATCGCCACGTTCGTCACATTGCTGACGGGCTTTGCCCTCTCGCGCCGCACGCTGCCGGGGCGAAGGGGAATTATGCTGTTCATGGCGTTTACGATGTATTTTAGCGGCGGCATGGTGCCTGGCTACCTGCTGCTCAAGAACCTGGGCTTCGTGGCCAACCCTGCCGCGTACGTATTCATCGGCGTGGTGAGCGTATACAACGTGGTCATCACGCGCACGTTCATGGAATCGAACATCCCCGACACGCTGGTAGAGGCGGCTGAAATCGACGGCTGCAACATGACGCGTTTTTTCGTGCGCATCGTGCTGCCGCTATCGCCCGCCATCGTGGCCATCCTCGTGTTGTTTTACGCGGTGGGGCAGTGGAACAGCTGGTTCAACGCGATGCTGTACCTGCGCGACGAGCAGATGCCGCTACAAAACGTGCTGCGCAACATCCTCTCCACCTCCACGCTGACGTTTGAGATGGGGGCGGAGGCGTCCTACGGCTCCAGTGACGCGGACGCGCAGACGTTGCTGGTAGAATCGATGCGCTATGCGGTGATTATCGTCTCCACCTTGCCGGTGATGTGCCTATACCCATTCGTTCAGAAGTATTTTATCAAGGGCGTCATGGTCGGCGCGATTAAAGGTTGATTCGGAGGTGTTTTTATGCGCGGAAACACGGGCTGGCATTACCGGCCCTTCACGCGGCTTTGCGATGTTGAGGCCCGCAGCCTTCCCTTCGTGTGCCGTATCGCCCCTTTTGTTGGCGGATTTGAATTTGAATGGTTTGATAACGGGCTGCCAGACGGCGCGCACGCGCTACACTATCGCGTGTACCGGTCGCTCGGGGCGTGGAAGGTCCTCCCCATCCGGGGAGAGACGGTGCGCGTGGACTGCCTGGAGGACGAGCAGGACTACGAGTTCAAGGTCGTGCGCGCAGACGGGACGGGTGAGAGCGGCGTGCGCCTGGTGCGCACGGGCTTTGCGCCGGGCACGATCGTCAATTACCTGCACCCGGAGGACACGACCTACGCTTTTTCCGGGCACAGCCTGTGCTCGCCGACGATCGTGAAGCTGCCCTCAGGCGCGCTGATGACGGCGATGGACGTCTTTTCGGGCAAATACGGAAACAGCAAGCTGACGCTGCTCTTCAAGTCGACGGACGGCGGCAAGACGTGGCGCTATGTGACGGACATCTACCCCAGCTTCTGGCCCAAGCTCTTCGTGCACAGGGACAGTCTCTATCTCTTTTCCGGTTCGCAGGATTACGGCGACATGCTCATCGGCCGTTCGGACGACGAGGGCGTGACCTGGACCGCGCCTACGCACATCATCAGCGGCTGCGGTCCGTTCGAGATGGGGCCGCATAAAGGGCCGATGCCCATCGTCGAATGGAACGGGCGGCTCTATACGGCCATCGATTACGGATGCTGGCGCCACCAGCAGCACGCGAACGGCCTGCTTTCAATCGACGCGCAAGCCGACCTGCTCGATGCGGCCAACTGGGTGTACACGCCGTTTGCGAAATACGACCCCGCCTGGCCGAACGCGCCCAAGGGGTTTTCGCCGGGCTGCATCGAGGGCAACGCCGTGGTGTCGCCCCAGGGCGTCATCAGCAATTACCTGCGCATCGACCACCCCAAATGCGACCCGCCCTACGGCAAGGCGGTCGTGCTGCGCGGTGATAACGCCGACCCCGAGGCGCCGCTCGCGCTCGACCGCATCGTAGACTGCCCGCTGGGCAGCAACTCAAAGTTTCAGCTCTATCAAGACCCGGTTACGGGCAAGTATATTATGATCGGCACGGAGCAGGCCGCGGACAAGCCGGGGCGGACCGTGCTCTCCATGGCTATATCGGAGGATTTTTACAACTGGCGCGTCGTGCACCGGTTCCTGGATTACCGCGACG
This sequence comes from Bacillota bacterium, assembly GCA_023404715.1. Lineage (GTDB taxonomy): Bacteria > Bacillota > Clostridia > Christensenellales > Aristaeellaceae > Beduinella. Next base: position 10,356 of record JAEYAR010000100.1, read on the forward strand.
CGGACCCCGGGCACGTAGGCTTTCAATACCCGGACTGGACGTTCGACGGGGACGACATCCTGCTGCTGGTACGCGTCGCCTTCGGCCGCTCGTATAACTATCACGATGCGAATTATCAGTCTTTTTTCCGCGTCAAGAACTACCGCCAATATTTATAATGGAGAAGTGGAACGATGGATTGTAAGAAGCTTTACGGCGTCGTCTGCGCCTCGGTCACGCCGATGTGCGCGGATGGAGCCGTGGATTATGAGGGCGTCAGGCGCCTGACGCGCCATTTGGTCGGGAGCGGCATCCATTGCCTGTACCCGAACGGTACCAACGGCGAAAGCCTTTCGCTTACGCGGACGGAGCGCGAGGAGATCGCCCGCGCGATTCAGGCGGAAAACGCGGGGCAGGCTGTGCTCTACATCCAATGCGGCGCGGCGACAGTAGAGGAGAGCTACGCGCACATGCGCTTTGCCCAGCGCCTGGGCGTGGACGGCGCCGGGCTGATGACGCCCGTGTTCTTCCCGATGGACGACGAGGCGATGCGCTTGTTTTATGACGCCATCCTGCCTAGCGTACGCCCGATGCACGTGTACGCCTACAACATCCCTTCACGCACGGGAAACGACCTGAGCGCGGAGCTGCTCGGCGATTTGATGGACGCGCACGATAACCTGATGGGCGTGAAGTACAGCGCCGCCGACATGGTGCGCCTGGGGCGTTACGCGAACGCCTGTACATCCCGCCGCGCCTCTGTGCTGGTGGGCAGCGACGCGATGGCCATGTGCTGCATCGCATCGGGCGGCGACGGCTGGGTCTCCGGCCCGAGCGCCGTCTTCGCGCGCAGGCATGTAATGCTATACGAGGCCATGCGGCGCGGCGATTGGGAGGGCGCGCGCGCGATCGAGCTTAGGATTTGCGAGACGGCGCGCCGGATGCAGGACATCCCGGAAATTCCGGCGATCAAGTACATGCTCGCGCGCATGGGCGTCATCGATTGCGACGCCTGCCGCGCCCCGCTACGTCCCCTCGCGCCCGCAGAGCGCGCACGGCTGGACGCGCTGCTGGCCGAGTACCAGGCCGAAGGCTAAAACGCAAAAAGGCTCCGCCGTCGTCCGATCTGAATCGGCTGGCGGCGGGGCCCTTTCGCGCCCTCATCCATTGGGGGCGTTCATGTTCTTCCACTGCAGGGGCGTCACGCCCTGCGCCTTTTTGAAAGCCACGCGGAACGTATGCGTCAACGCGTAGCCGGAGGCCGTCGCCACCTCGTTGATGCTGAGCCCCGTCGTCTTAAGCAGAACGCAAGCATGGGCGATGCGCTTGTTTTCGATGTGGCTGCTGATCTTTTCGTTGGTCTGCTCCTTGAAAAGCTGCGACAGGTATTTATCCGAGATGGCAAAATGCTGGGCAATGCCGCCGACGCTCAGCAGCGGATCGGTGAACTGCTCGTCGATGTAGCGAAGGATGTTTTGCACAAGTTCGCTCTGACCGCCCCGGCAACGGCTGCTATTTTGCTCGCAGATGCGCAGGCAGTACTGCTGAATTTCGGCAAAGAAGCCGTCGAAATTTTTCGGGTGGTCGATCACCGAATCCATCCTGTCGCGCAGCTTGGCGAGAAATTGATAACGCTCATCCTCACGATGCGCGTCGGCGCCGATGTGGCTGGCCAAGCGGTACAGGTCGTAGGCGAAGAAGCGAAGCACATGCGCGGAGCGGATGCTATCCTTCATGCTGTTTTCATACAGGGCGCCCAATAGCTCCCGCGTGCTTTGCAGGTTTCCGGCGGCGATGGAGTTACACAGCTTCGTCTCGGCGTACTGGCTGTATTCAAAATTGTACAGCGCGTCGTCTTGAAAAAGGTCGACGTACCAGATCAGACCGTTGACGCCGCTTTTTGACATGCGCGCCATAACGCGCACCTCACGGTATGCACGGGGGATGTCCATCGTATTCAAGACGGTGCTGCTGGCAAAGCAGGCGACCCCGAGTTGGGCGGACAGAAGCTCCGCAACGGATTCGACGCTCTCGCGCAGGTCAGGCTCTTCCATCATCAATAGGCAAGCTACGTGGCCGGCGCTCATCTCCGCCATGCGGACATGTTCCCGACCGAACTCGCAGCACATCGCCCCGGCGATTTCGCGCAGGGCATGCGCATCGGCGTCCTCTACCTGGCGGAAGAGGAGCAGGAGTACCAGATAATACTTCCCCTCCAACGAGACGCCCGCCACGTTCTGCTCCCGGATCAGGTCGGAGGCCAACATGAATTCCCCCCGAAGCAGCCGCTTGAGGAAGATATCCTGCAGCAGGCTGTGCTGCTCGTTGGCGTGGGCGGCCAGCAGCGCTTCCCTGCGCTGAGAGGAACGGATCGCCTCTTGCATATATTCGAATACGTTGGTCGCGCTTTCGGACTGGTTTTCCGGAGCGATGCTGTCGATGACGCACCGTACGGAGTTGACGTTTCTGCGGGTGCTGATCAACGCCACCGTCACGCACAGCGCCGCCATGCAAAAGGCCAGCAGCAGCATGCCCGTGTTATAGTCATATACGCCGCGATAGGCGTTAGAAACGGGCTGCGCGGTGACGATGCGGTTTGTGCGGCCCTGGGCCACGGTGACCAAATACACCGCGCCGTCGCCTAGGCGCAGGGTCTTGATGCCCGCCGCCTCGCCGCCAAGCGATGAGAGCAGGCCGTCGATCTGGTCCGCCCCCCAGCGCATGTCTGCGCCCTGGCTGACGAGCAGCCCGCCGTCGCCATCCGAAAGCAGGCACAGGGAGTCTTCATCCGCCAGGCCCTCGCTCAGGCGCTGGCGGAGCGTAGACGAATCCAGCGTGAAGACGATCACGCCCCGGGGCGACTGGGTCGGGTCGGCCGGAATGGTCTGCGCGACGGCCCAGGTGTAGTATAGCTCGTCCAGATAGCCGACGGGTATCTCCGCCAATAGGGTTCCCGCATAATAGCCGGCGGTAAAGCGCCGTTTGAAGCCCGCGTAATCCTCGTCGTTGACCCGGAAATACCGCTCGTACAGATCCTGCGCGCGGTGCTGGGCGCTGCTCTGGGTGATCGCCCGATCTTCTTCGAAAAGAAAGACGTATCCGCGGTTGACCACCGGGTTTAGCAGGCTTTCCGCGTTGAGCTGCAAGTAGGTCATCTGATCGATGGTGTTGCGATAGAGAACCAGCTGATACCCCTTGCCGACGCCCGCTTTGTCGATCTGGATCGCCAGGTTGGAGGCGCTTTGGCGGACCTGCTCCAGCAGCGTATCGATATTCTCCGCGATGCTCTCGGCAACGCGCAGATTGCTCTTTTCTATGTCCTTGCGCATGGCTTCCATGCCCCGGCTGTGGGTATAAAATGTGAGCCAGACCGCCAGCAGCAGAATCACCAAGGAAGGGATCAGCAGGGCGGCAAAATAGCGCCATTGGATTTTGTGGTGCATGCGCTTCACCTCGACACGTGATACGGCCAGTATACCATGTCCGACACGAGAAAAGCAAAAAAACATGGTATTTTGTCCCCTGCGGTGAAATTTGTCCCCTCGTTTTCTGGGGAAAACACCTTTTTTCTGCGGATTTTTCTCTACCAAGGTAGCTGATTTGATGCTATATTGAGCATATGAACTGGTGAATTTGGAAGACAAAAATCGGAGGAGTGAATGCCATGTTGCGTCCATCGGTGGCCGCGAAGCCCCCGCTCAGCCTGCGCAAACGGATATGGAAGGCCCGCTGGTTTTATATGCTGATGTTGCCGGGCCTGCTTTATTTCATCATCTACAAGTACGTCCCCATGTTCGGACTGGCCATGGCCTTTCAGGATTACTCCCCCAGTTATGGGTTCCTCGAGAGCCCCTGGGTTGGGTTCAAGCACTTTAAGCAGTTTTTCAACTACGGGTCCTTCGAGCTGCTGTTTTCCAACACGTTGATCCTATCCCTGATGAGCCTGGTGTTTTCCTTTCCCGCGCCGATCATCCTGGCGCTGTTCCTCAACGAAATCCGCCATCGGACCTATAAACGGCTCACGCAGACGCTGATGTATCTGCCGCACTTTCTCTCCGCCGTCGTCGTCTGCTCGATCGCCTATCAGATGTTTTCGATGGAATCCGGTGTGCTCGAAAAGCTGCTCGGCGCTCTGGGATTGCCACCGGTGAACATCCTGATGAACGCCTCTGCTTACCGGCCGCTTTTCGTGGGCCTGGGCGTGTGGCAGGGAACCGGCTGGGGCACCATCATCTACCTGGCTGCGCTGTCCAACGTGGACGTGCAGATGTACGAGGCCGCCATGCTGGAGGGGGCCGGACGGTGGAAGCAGATGATCTACATCACCATCCCCTCCATTTTGCCCATCATCATGGTGACGCTGGTGCTTCGCATGGGCGACCTGCTGGACGTAGGGCTCGAAAAGACGTTGCTGCTGAGCAACGCGATGAACCGCTCTGTGGCCGAGGTCTTCGATTCCTACGTGTACCAGCGGGGTGTGCTCGACGGCAAGTACAGCTTCACCGCCGCCGTCGGGCTGTTCAAGTCCGCCGTAGGGTTGATCCTGGTGCTTACAGCCAACTGGCTGAGCAAAAAGGTCACCGACGAGAGCATCTATTGACAAGGAGGCGCGCCCATGCAGCTTACCGCGAAAAGCGCCAGCAAGCGCTTTACCCTCGGCGATGTGGTCATCTATGGCATCGTCGGGTTGTTCACCTTTCTGTGCATCGTGCCCTTCTGGTACGTCATCGCCTCGTCCTTTTCCAAAAACCCGGGATTTTGGATCGACGAATTCACGCTCGACAGCTATAAATACATCTTTTCCACCAGCACCCTCGTCCGCAGCCTGGGCAACACGGCCTATATCACCGTGGCGGGCACGCTGCTCAAGCTGCTGTGCACCAGCTTGATGGCCTACGCCCTCTCCGAAATGATCCCCGGCCGCAAGCTGATCCTCAACATGGTGATCTTCACCATGCTCTTCAGCGGCGGCATGATCCCGACCTATTTCGTGGTGAAGGGGACGGGACTGATGAACTCGCTGTGGTCGCTGGTGATTCCGGGACTGATCAGCCCCTTTAACCTGATCGTGATGAAGAATTTCTATCAAAACATACCGCCGGATCTCAAGGAGAGCGCCCGGATCGACGGTTGCCACGAGATCGTATTGCTTTTGCGGATCATCCTGCCCCTGTCCACCGCGTCGCTGGCCACATTCGGCCTGTTTTATGCGGTAGGGCTCTGGAACACCTATATGTCGGCGCTGCTCTACATCCCCAACAACGCCAAGTGGCCGATTCAGGTGCTGCTGCGGCAGATCGTCTACGTCTCCTCGAGCATCGGCGACGAGGGCACGGTGGAGAGCGAGGTCGCGCTGCTATCGCAGGGCATCAAGATGGCGGTCATCATCGTCGCGACATTCCCCATCGTCTGCCTGTATCCCTTCTTGCAAAAGCACTTTGCCAAGGGGATCATGGTGGGGGCGGTCAAGGGCTGAGTGCCCATTCAAGCTCAATCGGATACACGTGCGTGGGCGGTGCGCGCCACGCATTGTATTAAACCCCAAGACCGGCCGGAAGGCCGGCAACGAAAAACAGGAGGGATTTCACATGAAACAACCTGCCCCTATCCGCCGCATCCTCGCGCTGGCGCTGACGGCGTGCCTGCTGCTCGGCGGCGCCTTAGCCGCATCGGCCGAGGAACCCCTGGCGGTCACCATGTACCTGGGCTGCGGCGTGGTCGAGTTCCCGCCGGACGGCAACGAGATCGAAAAGATCATCGAGGCGTACGCCGGTGTGGACATGAAGATCAACGCCTACTCCGGCTCCGTGCTGCATGAGATGATGCCGACCCTGATCGCCGGCGGCGATCTGCCCATGGTGGTCAACGTCGGCGGCAGCCAGCTGAGCAAAAGCTACCTGATCAATGCCATGAAGGCCGGCGAATTCTGGGACGTAACGGACTATATCTACGGCCTGGACAATTTTAAGGACCTCAACCCCCTGGCGCTGAACAACTACGCGATCGAGGGCCGCCTTTACGGTCTGCCCCTGGAGCGCGGGCTATCCCGCGACGCCCTGACCTACCGCTACGACTGGCTGCAAAACCTGGGCCTGGAAGAGCCCAAGACCGTGGACGACATGGTCAATATGTGGCTGGCCTTTACCAAGGACGACCCGGACGGCAACGGTGTGAACGACACCTACGGCGTCGTGACCAGCGGTCTGACCTTTCTGGATCAGATCGCGATCCACCTGGGGGCCCCCAACAATTGGCGATATGAAGACGGCGTGATGACGAAAATGCAGCTGACCGAGGAATACGCCCAGGCCCTGGACATCTGCCGCATGCTGTATGCCGAGGGCGCCGTCCACCCCGAATTCGCCATCCGCGAGCGCGCCGATTACGAAGGCGACTTCATCAGCGGCAAGGCGGGCAGCTACTACGACGTGAGCACGGGTATCTCCGCTTTCCAGAGCCGGATCGCCGACCCCAACGCGGTGCTGCATGCCAGCAACCTGTTCGCAAACGGCAAGGGCGAGATCTTCACCTCCGCCGGACGCGGCAACAACGGCGTGCTGCTGTTCAGCAAGAAGGCCATCCCCGATAAGGAGACGCTGGACAAGGTCATCAACCTCTTCGACCGCCTGGCGGACGAGGAGATGTGCAACCTGCTGGCCCTGGGCGTGGAGGGGACCAACTACGAGGTGGTGGACGGCGTTGCACGCATGCTGCCGGAAAACGACGCCTATTGGCAGGAAAAGATCCACAACCCCTATTCCATTCCGCTGGCCGTGCGTTGGCCCATCCTGCGCACCATGCCCGTCGAATACGACTACGGCGACCAGCGCAACCTGGAGATCATCCAGGAGAACGCGCCCTATGCCGTCGCAGACCCGACCCTGGGCCTGATCTCGGAGCTGTACAACGATCTAGGCGGCGACCTGGATACCCTGCTGAGAGACGCCGCGACGCTGTACATCATGGGCGAGATCGACAAGGAGGAATTCAATAACCGTATGGAGAAGTGGAAGAAGCAGGGCGGCGACGATATCGCCGCAGACTTTGCACGCCTCTACCAAGAAAAGAATCGGTAGGGGACATCCCGCATACGGAGGTAGATTTCGTGAAACCGTTGATTCTCTTTCAGGGTGACTCCATTACGGACGTGAACCGTAGCCGGGAAAACGACGACTATGCCGGCCACGGGTACCCCACGCTGGTAAAGGCCCGTTTGGGCTTCGACGCGCCGGGTCGGTATGCGTTTCTCAACCGCGGCGTCAGCGGTAACCGCGTAGTGGACCTTTACGCGCGCATCAAGATAGACATCATCAACCTGAAACCGTCTTACCTGAGCATCCTCGTCGGCGTGAACGACGTATGGCACGAGCTGAGCCGGGAAAACGGCGTTGATGCGAAGAAGTTCCAGAGGGTTTACGACATGCTGCTCAGCGAGGTCGAGGAAGCCCTGCCGGGCATCCGGCTGCTGATCCTAGAGCCCTTTGTGCTGCCCGGCAGCGCGACGGAGAATACGCAGGAAGCCCCCCATCGCTTGCAGACATTTGAGCGGGAGGTCGCCCAGCGGGCTGCCGCCGCCCGCGAGGTCGCGCAGATGCACCGGGCCTGCTTCGTGCCGCTGCAGCGGCGCTTTGACGAGGCGGCGCGGGGCTTGGACCCGGCCTACTGGCTGCTGGACGGCGTACATCCCTCCGCTATGGGCCACGAGCTGATCGCCCGGGCCTGGATGGAGGCATTTCAGCGTATTGGATAGGGGATCGAGAGCGTGCCGGCGATTTTCGCCGGCACGCTTTGTCGTAATGGGCTTTACCGACGGCCGGAGGCGCAAGGTGAAAACCTCACGCCTCTTCGATTTGCTCGGGATCGGAAAAATACATGACCAAACCAGCCGCAAAGAAAAAGAGTATGTTGGAAACGTTGTTCGATAAAAAGAGGAGGTCTTCGTTGAATGAAATGATGCATAGTACGCATAGGATGACGGGCAGCGCACGCAGGCCCCGCCGGGGGCGGCCGAGGGCGCCGAACAGGAGCTTCCAGGCGCGCGGCGCCACCACGATGGCGAACCCGAGGAGCAGCAAAATGCCGGGAAGCCCGCACGATACAAACGTGTATAAATAGGCGTTGTGCAATGAGGCGACGCTGTAAAGCCACGGCTCATAAGCGCCGACCGATTCCCATACGCCGATGCGTGTAACGCCGGTAAGAAGATAAATAGGATGGTCGCGCATCATACGAAGGGCAGCCGTCCACATGGGGACGCGACCGTTCAGACCTTCCGCCTGATCGCCGAGAGGACGCGGCGTTTCCGGCGCGGGCGCAGCCGGCTCCGAGGAGGGGATGTCGGACGCGGGCGGGGCTTCAGGCGTTGGGGAAATGAGAGCGGCCACGTCGGGCGTCTCCTCAGCCGTCGGCGAGATCGCTTCTACGGCGTTTGCCTGAGCAGCCTCAATAACGGACGGCGCGGGTATCCGCACATAAAACGAGAAGACGCCGCGCATCCCCACAAAGGAAAGCAGGCAAAGGACTCCGGCTGCCGATGCGCAAAGTACGCGCCGCGGCCAACGGGGGAAGCGAGAGAGGCATCCCCAGATAGCGGAGAAGGACAACAAGGCCGCGCCTACGCAGAAAGCGACGATAGACGTGCGGGAATCGGTGAGCGCGAGGCATACGTACATGAGCACCGCGTCGAGGCCGAAGACGATGCGCGCAGCACGTTTCCCTTGACCGGCGAGAAAAAGCGCGAAGAGAAAGCTTACTGCGCAGAGATATCCAACCGAGTTGGGGTGACAGCTCACAAAAAGCCGTCCCGCATCGAAACCGAAAAAGCTGCTGGGGGTGACGATCAGAATGCGCTGCACGGCCGCATAAAGCGCGATCAGGCACATAAAGGACCAGGCGCCCAGAAAGATGGAGAGAATAACGCGGACGCGATGGAGCAGCGTGCTGCGGGGGATGGACGAATCCTGCGGATAGAAGAGGAACATGGCGAACAACAGCATATACCAGTCATAAACATGCTGGAAAAAGCTGTACTGGCGGTTTAGATAACAGATGACGATATACCACAGGAAGAATCCGAAGAGAAAGACCATTCCTCGACGTTTGGGAACGGCATCCAGACGGAGCAGCGGGAAAGCGAGCGCCGCCGCCCAGGGGTACATCAGGTTTTCTAGAATCGGCCAATACGCGCTTTCGTCGACAAAGCGCACCAATGCGAGGACAAGCAGGGCGGCACAGAACGCGGTGCGGCCCAATAGCGCTTGCCAGACGGATACGCCCCTTTGCTTGAGGTCCATGTTCATCACACTCCTTGATTATCTGATAGGCACATTACGCAGCCGGCGGTATAGAAAAAGAGCTGATTTGAGACGTTGTTGGTCATGAATAGCAGGTCTTCGACGAAGGAAATCCCGATAAAAAGCGCCAATACAGCGGCCAATATGCACGAAGAAGACGGCGCGTTGCCTTTAGCTGGAAAGAGAAGCCGCCATGCGCGTGGCGCGACGACGCACCCCAAGCCTGCCATACAAGCCAGCCCCGGAAGACCCGCGGCGAGGAGCGTCTGGAGGTATGTGTTGTGCAGGGAACCTGCTTGATAAATCCCTGAGGCATATACGCCTAGGGCCTCCCATATTCCGATTCGCGTGATACCGGTGAATAGGCTGAACGGATGATCGCGGAGAAATAACAAGGCACCTGTCCATAAGGCAGTACGCCCGTTAAGGGAGGAAGCCTTATATCCGATTGAGCGGGACGCGACATGCGGCGCATTGGCTATTATGCGGAGGATACCTGCTCCGACTAGACGGAATGAAATGAAGAGCAGGAGCGAGCCGAAAATGGCAATTAGGACACGTTTGGGCATTTTATGAGCTTGCAGCACTGTAAATAACAATAAAAACACACAAAGACATAACATGATGATGGAACTACGTGAATCGCTTAGCGATAAGCACACAAAGAGCAACATGCCATTGATGACGAGTGGAACGGTTAAAGAGCGTTTTTTTTCTATCGCAAAATAGAGTGAGAATAGCAGACCTGCTGCGCAAAGATATCCTACGGTATTGGGATTGCCAGCGATCCATATTCGATTGTCGTGCATCCCAAAGACGCTCCCGGACATACAGGTGAACGTCTGCCCTTTGAACGCGGCGAACAGCGCGATCAGGCAATAGACGGCCCAAAGCCCATAAAAGCTGCCCAGCACGACCTGCATGCGCAGCTTCAGGGAAGCGAAGGGGAGAGAACGATCCTGCGGATAAAAGATGAAGAGCGAAAAGAGGATGAGAAACCAATCGTATGCATTTTGATAAAAGCTATGTTTCCGGTTCACATAGGAAACGATGAAATACCAGATAAAAAAAGCGAATGCGAAGACCATTCCTCGGTTTCGTGGTAAATTGTGCAGCGTAAGTAGGGGATAAGCGAGCGCTGCGCCCCAAGGAAACATCAAATAACGCAGCACGTTCCAGTAAAGCGTATTATCGACAAAACGGATGAGAGACAGGCACAGGAAAGCCGCGCAAAAGGAGGTGCGGGACAATAGAAGACGCCAGACGGACCGTGCCTTGGACGCTATCGTTTGCATATGGAAGATCTCCTTTGTAGCGGCAGTAACCGCATTATACCATCACAGCCGCGGGACTGTCAATTTCGTGGCTTCCGCTTCACGTCAATCTGTGTTACACTGTACAAAAAGCCATCGGAAAGAGGTATGCGCCATGCCCACCCTATACGTCGTCGCGACCCCCATCGGGAACCTGTCGGACATGACGCCACGCGCGGTCGAGACGCTGAAAGGCTGCGCGTTTATCGCAGCGGAGGATACGCGGGTCACACACAAGCTGCTCACCCATTTTGGCATCGGCGTTCAGCTGATCTCAAACCACCAGCATAACGAGCAGCAGCGTGCGGGGGAGCTCGTCGCGCGCATGCTGGAGGAAGCGTGCGATGCGGCGCTCGTGACGGACGCGGGGACGCCGTGCATCTCCGACCCGGGGTACGTGCTCGTGCAGGCGGCGGCGGCGGCGGGCATCCCCGTGCTGGCCGTTCCCGGGCCGACCGCCATGGCCTGCGCGCTATCGGTCAGCGGTTTTGACGTGCGCGAGTTTGCGTTTTACGGGTTTCTTCCCCGGCAGGCGAAGGAGCTTTGCGGAAAGCTGACGGCTATTGCACGCAGCGGCATCCCCGTCGCGGTCGTGCACGAATCCCCGCACCGGGTAATCGATCTGCTGCGCGTCGTTTGCAGCGCGCTGCCGGGCTGCCGGGTCTGCGCCTGCTGCGACTTAACCAAGCTGTACGAAAAGACGGTGCGCGGAAGCGCGCCGGAGGTGCTGGAGCTGCTGGAGCAAAACCCCAAGGCCGACAAGGGAGAGTATTGCCTCGTGCTGGAGCTGCGCGGGGTTTCACTCCCGGAGCGGCCTGCAGCGCCCCAGACGAGCCTGGAAGCGCTGCTTTTTGAGCGCCTGTTGGCGGGCGCGGATTTGAAGGCGGCCTGCGCGGCGCTGCAGGAACAGGGATGCCGGCGCAACGAGATTTACCGGGCCTCGATGCGCGTCAAGGACTTTCTGCAGGGTTGGGCAGAGGCGGACGAGCTGTAGCGGGCGAGCGGTTTATGACGGCGTGGCTTCGGCCACGCCGTCAATCCGTTTATCGGGTAGAAAACGAATACGGCCTGCAAACGCAGGCCGCTCGGACGAGATCGGGATGTGCAATCTCACAGCACGCAGACCGGCACGCCTGCGCGTTCAAAGAGCTCGGTATGGGGCGTGACAGCCTGCGTCGGGTCAAAGGCGGGCGCATAGGCCATGCCCGTCATCTCGTATTTTGCCCCGGCGGTCTGGTGATAGGGGAGCAGCTCCACGCGCACAAGACGCTTTGCGCCCTGAGCGAGCGCCGCGACGGCCTGGAGGTTCTCCACAGTATCGCTCACGCCCGGAATGAGCGGCACGCGCAGGATAAAAGGCGTTTCGCCCTGCGCGAGCCTGTGCGCGTGGCGCAGGATGGGCGCGTTATCTACGCCTGTAAAGCGGCGGTGGCGCGCGGGATCCACAATTTTAACGTCCATCATCACGAGGTCAAATGCGGTCATGGCCGCCTGAAAGACGGCGTCGGAGGCATAGCCAGAGGTCTCGACGGCGGTATGGACGCCGTGTAGATGCGACAGGGTCTCCGCCACGAAGGGCCACTGCATCAGCGGCTCGCCGCCGGAGAATGTGACGCCCCCGCCGCTTTGTGCATATAGGTCCAGGTCACGCATAAGCCGCTTGGCGAGCGCTTCGCTGCTCCAGGGCTTTCCGGCCATGCGGCGCAGGCCCAGGGGGCATCGCGGAATGCACTCGCCGCAGGCGGTGCAGGAATCCAGGTGCTTGCAGGCGGCGAGGCAGGCGCCGCAGTGCGCGCAGGCGAGCGCGCTCGCCATCAGCTGCGGGCGCGCAGAGAGTCCCTCCGGGTTATGGCACCACTGGCAGCGCAGCGGGCAGCCTTTCATGAAGACCGTCGTGCGAATGCCGGGGCCGTCGAAGACGGCGAATTCCTTGAGATCGAAGACGATGCCTGTTTCCATGTCGCGCCCCTCATGCATTCAATTCCGCCCGGCGGATGATATGATCCTGATAGCACCGATCCAGCTCGACGAAATAGCCGCTCCAGCCCCAGACGCGCACGATGAGGTTGCGGTACCGCTCCGGATGGCGCTGGGCATCCAGCAGTTGCTCGCGGTTGACCGTGTTGAGCTGTATCTGATGGCCTCCGCGCAGCACGAACAGACGCACGAGCTGGGCGACCTTCTCGACGGCCTCGGCGTTTCGGAAGACCGTATCGGAAAACTCGACCGTGAGCGGCCCGCCGTTGATCGTGCGGCTCAGATCCGGCTTGGTGAAGGAGCGAATCAGGGAGACCGGGCCCTCCAGCCGCACGTTCAGAGAGGGCGCGTAGTTGGCGGGCAGCGGCACGCCCGCCTCGCGCCCATCCGCCGTCGCCCCCAGGGCGGCGGCATGCTGGATATAGTACATTGCGCTACCCGTGCCCGCCCGCACGCAGCCGCCGCGTTCGTTCTTTAGCCCCTCCACCGCGCGGGCGAACATATCGAGCAGAAGCACGGCGTAGGCATCCGCGCCGTCGTCATCGTTACCCATCTTCGGGCACTCGAATTTTAGGCGGTTTTGCAATGCCTGGCGGCCATTGAAGCCGTCCGCCATCGCGTCCAGCAGTTGCTCGGCGGGTAGGCCCTCTTCAAAGACGGTCCGCTGCACGGCGGCGAGCATGTCCGCGGCGGGCGCAAGGCCCGTGCCGTGCAGGCCGTAGTTGTTGTAACGGCAGCCCAGTGAGATGTCTCGCGCTTGCTCCAAGCAGCCCTCAAAGAAGAGCGAGAGGTAAGGAGAGGGGATGACGTAGAGGCTGCGCAGGCCTGTGAGCGTGCGCCGCACATCTGCAAAGACGCGCCGCTCGATCTGTTGAAGAATCTCCTCCATGCTCTCGGCGGCGAGGAGGGAGGAACGCAGCGCCTCGTCGACGATGCCGGCGAAGGAAAGCGCGCCGATGTTGGGAATATCCATGCCGCGGCCGGGGATGATGAACTCCCAACAGGCGGCCATCGCGTAGTTGCGCGCATCCTCCACCTCGTAGCCCAGCCGGATCAGGCCGGGGATGGCGACGTCGTCGTTTTCGTATTGCGGGAAGCCCAGGCCTAGGCGGGTCAGCTGCGTGCCCAGCTCGAAGACCGATAAAGGCGTATTCCGGCTCACGCGCAGGTTGATCTTGGGATCGATGAGCTTTAAGTCCGCGCTGGCGTGCAGGCACATCTGCGAAAGCAGGTTGTATCCGTCGCGCCCATCCGGCGTCATGCCGCCCAGCACGACGCTTTGGCCGTTATCGCCCTGCTGCATACCGGGGTACAGATCGCTATCGCGGTTGCAGGAGAGAAAGAAAGCCTCCAGCAGTTCGAAGGCCTCCGCCTGCGTAAGCGCGCCGCTGTCCAGGTCGCGCTGGAGGTAGGGCATCAACGTTTGGTCAAGGCGGCCCAGCGTGTTGTGATAATCGCCCTCGCACCACATACAAAAGTGCAGGATGCGCAGGCTTTGCAGCGCCTCGCGAAAGGAGGCGGCGCCGTAGGCAGGCACGCGCGCGAGCGTATCCGCGAGCGCTCGGTCGCCCGTGCGCAGCGCCTCGTCGCGATAGCGGCGCGTAAGATCCAACACGGCGTCTATGCTCTCGCGCATGGCTTGATGGTAGGGGTTATCCGCGAGACGGGAACGGAGGGCGAGCAAGCCGGTGGCGATGACGCCCGCGTAATCGGGCGACAGGTTACAGACGTTGCCCTTCTCATGGACAAAGTGCCGGGCTGTCATGCGCGCCCATTCGTCCTCCGCATAGATCCCCGGCAGGGCGGGCACGGTGCGCGTAAAGGCGATCAACTCACCCGGCAGCAGCACGGGCGTCTCGAGTGCCAACGCGGTGCGAAGCCGTCTGGCTGTGCGCGCATAATCGGGCATGCCGGGCGCGCGGTAGGGCGCGGGGTTGACCTCGATATGCCGCCTATGCGCGTGGTGCTTGCGCGCCCGCTGATCATCCTTCAGGGTCTGTATACGCTCCGTCATCTGGACAAATCCTCCTCGGCAAACCGGCGCCGGTCGGAGAGCGCGTCGGCATGTTTTCTCCGTTTTATTATAGGGATCTGCGTTCGTCGAAGAAAGAAAAAAGCGGTTGCCGGATGGACAAAAAGTGACATCGTGCGCGCGATGCATTCAAAGGAAGAGGCTCCCGGAAGCGTTCGCTTCCGGGAGCCTCTTTGCACATTACATGTCGAGCGGATTGTCCGAATCCTTCGGCCGCACGCGGCGGCGGCGGTGCTCAGCCCCTTCGGCCGCGGGCGTATCCGGCTTGCCGACGGCGTTTTCCGCTCGCTCGGGCGCAGGCTGTGGCTGCGGAGCCGAACGCGGCGGGATGGGACGTTGAGCGCCGGACGCGCCGGACGCACCGGTCGCACCGGTCGCGCCGGTCGCACCAGGGGTTCTGGGCGCTGCAGCAGCGCCGGTCATACCGGTCGTACCGGTAGGCGCGCTGACCGCGCGGCCTGTCAGATAGGGGTTGGCACGCTCAGGCGCGCCGGCAGGGGC
>JAEYAR010000107.1 GCA_023404715.1 Bacillota bacterium
GCCCCCATGCCATTGGGGATCGCCCATAATTCTTACTCCCAGCGCCAACCCCCGACTGGGCGTCGGCAGCCAGCACCAGAAACTTCATCGATGTGCCCTTTGACGGATTTTTAGCCCCGCCTTCAGAAAAGATGTCGCTGACTAGGATACTGCACCACCCTGCGAAATAGTATATCATTTTTTCGTACATTATGCAACGGACAATTCGTCAGCCGAGCAGCACGCCGACCAGGACGCCGAGCAGCGCTCCGGCAAAAACCTGCACGGGCGTGTGGCCGATCAGCTCTTTCAGTTTTTCATCATCCCAGCCTTTTCCATTCTTGAACATATCGTCGATGATCCGGTTGAGCACGGCCGCCTGCTTCCCGGCGGCGCGCCGCACGCCCGCCGCGTCGTACATGACGACCATCGTAAAGCAGACGGATACGGCGAAGAGCGAGGAGGAAAAGCCCTCTTGAAAGCCAACCGCCGTGCTGACCGCGCAAAGAAACGACGAATGCGAGCTGGGCATACCGCCTGAACCCACGAACCGGTGTACGTCAAACTTCTTTTGCAGCATCAGCGTCAATGCAACCTTGATGAGCTGCGCGGAAAACCAGGCGACAAGGCCCGTCCACAAAATACGATTCCCCAATATCTCGATGAGCGTGTCCACGTTTTATCCCCCTCAAGCGCGCCTGGCGCGAAGGCGCGTTGCGAATTCGCGCAGGTAGGCCGCCCGATCCCCAAAGCATTTAAGGGCGCTGTGCGCCTGACTCCAAAGCTCCTGCTCCATCTCATGCGCTTTGGGAACGCCGTAGAGCGCCGGCCAAGTCATCTTGCCGCGCGCCGCATCCATCCCCGTCGCTTTGCCCAGCTGCGCCGCATCCCCCTCGATGTCAAGCAGGTCGTCCTGAATTTGAAAGGCGATGCCCACGCCATACCCGAACGCCCGCAGCGCGTCCGCTTGCGCGTCCGTCGCGCCGGCGATATGCGCGGCGGCGATCAGGGGCGCCGTCAGAAGGTCCGCCGTCTTATGCCGGTGGATGTAAGTAAGCGCTGCCTCGTCCATCTGCCTGTTTTCATAGAGCAGGTCGATGCTCTGGCCCGCGATCATGCCCGTGACGCCGCAGCGCCTCGCGATCTCCTCGATGGCCAGCACGTGACCGCGCAGCCGCTCGGGATAGCGCAGCGCATTTTGCAACATGCACTCAAAAGCATAGTTGAGAAGCCCGTCGCCTGCCAGCGTCGCCGTGCCCACGCCAAAGACCTTGTGGTTCGTCGGCTTTCCGCGACGGACATCGTCGTCGTCCATGCCGGGCAGGTCGTCGTGTATGAGCGAATAGGTATGGATCATCTCGAGCGCGCAGGCCGGACAAAGCGCCTCTTCCAGCTCGACGCCCAGCATGTCGGCCGTAGCGAGCAGCAACACCGGCCGCACGCGCTTCCCGCCGGCGAGCAGGCTGTAGCGCATGGCGCGGCAAAGGCTCGCTGGGATCATGCCTTCGCCAAACGGCGAAGAGGCCTCCGGCATTAGCGCGCGCAGGCCCTTCTCGACGCTGTCGCAATAATATGCGTTTTGCTCTTCGTAATTCATGCGTCCACCTCAAACGGCTTGCGTTCATCCTTGGCGCCAGCCTGAATCTGCTCTATGCGCCGTTGAGCTCCTTCGAGCATACCGCTGAGCTCCTTGTAAAGCGCCATGCCCTCCTCGTAGGCGCTGAGCGCCTGCTCCAGCGGCATGGAACCGTCCTCCATCCCGGCTGCAAGCGCTTCCAGCTTTTCAAGCCCCTCTTCAAACGTAGGCTGCGCTTTCTTCTTTACGGGCATACCCGATCCCTCCATTTCGCGACGTCAGCGTCCGCCGTTCCCTGCTTTAGATGAAGCGTCACCCGATCCCCGCTCGCCAGTTGGCGTACAGGCTTGCCGCCGCGCGTCACATAGGCGTAGCCTCTGTCCAATACGCCCATGGGGCTGAGCGCGCTCAAGCGCCCATGCGCTGCCCTCAGCGCAGCCGCCTGCGCCTCGACCCGCTGCAGAGCGCCGGCGTCCAATAGCTTTCTTAGATGCGACAGATGCAGCCGCTTTTGCGCGAGCGTACGCTGCGGGCTATATGCCTCTACGACCGCGTACGCGTGAGCGAGGCGGGCCGAGGCGCCGTCCAGCCGCTTTTCCATCCGCTGCGAGAGCAAGGCCGCATAGCCTTCGACATGCGCGAGCAGCTCTGATTGCAACGGCACGGCGTGCTCCGCCGCGGCGGAGGGCGTCGGCGCGCGCAGGTCCGCCACAAAATCCGCGATCGTAAAATCCGTCTCGTGACCGACGGCCGAGATGACCGGCGTACGGCATGCAAAGATCGCGCGCGCGACGGCCTCCTCATTAAAAGCCCAGAGCTCCTCGATGGAGCCGCCGCCGCGGCCGACGATGATGACGTCGACGTCCGGCAGGCGATCAAGCGTTCGCAGTGCGCGCACGATTTCGCCTGCCGCACCCTCTCCCTGTACGCTTGCCGGGCAGAGCAGCAGGTGCACGCCCGGACTTCGGCGGGTCGATACGCTGACGATATCGCGCAGCGCCGCCCCCGTCGGCGACGTGACGATCCCCACCGTTTTGGGCAGGAGCGGCAAGGGTTTCTTAAGCGACACGTCAAAAAGCCCCTCTTGGCCAAGCGCCGTCTTCAGCTGCTCAAAGCGCAGATGCAGGTCGCCCACCCCATCGGGACGCATGGCTTCTACGTAAAACTGATATTGACCGCCCTGCGCGTACAGGCTGACCGCGCCGCTGAGGATGACGCGCATTCCATCCCGAGGCCGCAGGGCGAGCCCCATCGCGTGCTGACGAAACATCACGCAAGCGATGCGGGCGCCCTCGTCCTTGAGTGAAAAGTATAGGTGTCCGGAGGTATGGCATTTAAAATTGCTGATCTCGCCGCGCAGCGACAGGCCGCGCAGCATGGGGTCCGAGGCGAGCGTGCGCCTCACGTACTCGTTGAGCTGTGATACCGAGACGACCACGCTCTCCACTCCTTTTACTGCCTGAGCTGCAGCTCGGCTGCGTCCAGCGTATTTTTCAGCAGCATCGTGATCGTCATCTGGCCGACGCCGCCCGGCACGGGCGTCAGATAGCCTGCCACCTCGGCGGCCGACTGCGCGTCCACGTCCCCTACCACCTTGCCGTCTACCCGGTTGATACCTACGTCGACCACGGTCGCGCCGGGCTTGATCATATCCCCCGTGATAAATCCGGGCTTGCCCACCGCCGCGACGAGGATATCCGCCGAGCGCGTGAAGGACGCGATATCCTGCGTGCGCGAATGACAGACCGTCACCGTCGCATGCTCGCGCAGCAAAAGCAACGCCATGGGCTTTCCGACGATGTTCGAACGTCCTACGACGACGGCGTGTCGGCCCTGAATGGGGATGTCATAGTAGCGTAGCATCTCCATCACGCCGCTGGGCGTACAGGCAACAAAGCCCGGGGCGCCGATGAGTAGGTTGCCCGCGTTGACCGCGTGAAAACCGTCTACATCCTTGCGGGGATCGATCAGGGCGAGCACAGGCTCTTCCTTTAAATGGCGCGGAAGCGGTAGCTGCACGAGAATGCCGTGTACACACGCGTCTTCATTGAGCATGCGCACCGTCCCTTCCAGCTCCGCCTGTTCGCAATTTACGCCGAGGCGTATGACCGTCGAACGAATGCCGAGCTTTTCACAACCGCGTTCCTTGTTGCGCACGTAAATCTGGCTGGCCGCGTCTTCGCCCACCAGCACGACCGCCAAATGCGGCTCAATCCCCGCGTCTTTGAGCGCCTGCACGCGCAACGTCAGCTTTCCCCGCACCGCCTCGGATACGGCCTTTCCATCCATCCTCGTCGCCGCCATATTCAGCCCTCCGTTTCTTCTTCTCGTCTCATTTGATCAAGCCCGAGCAGCGCAATGCCCACCGCATTGTCCCCCGCCAGCTCCGGCCTGGCAAAATGCAATCGCATCGGTATCCTCCGCCGGCGCGCGCGCTCGCCCAAGAGCGTGCGCAACAGCTGTGAGGAGGCGACGCCCCCTGCTAGCAGCGCCGTGTACACGCCCGTTTGCTCCGCGGCCGCGAGCAGCAAGCGCAGGATCGATCGGGCGAGCAGCGCGTAAACCTCGGCGGCCGCATCCTGCGGGGAGATCGCCCCCGTGTCGATCAGCCGCAAAATATGCGTCTCGGCGCCCGACAAGGAGCATTGCATCCCTTTGACGCTCACGCCCAGCTTTCCTTGCGCCTGGCCTGCTCTGGCCAGGCTTTCCAGGTGCGGCCCTGCCGGAAAGGGGAGCCCGAGGCGCACGCCAACGCGGTCTACGAGCTGCCCTGCGTGTAAATCCGCCGAACCCCCCAACAGCTCGAGGCGGCCGCCCTGCGCAAGCAGCAGCTCCGTCGTCCCTCCGGAAAGATGCAGGGCCAAGAAAACGTCCGTCGCAAGTCCTGCGTCCACGCGCGCAGCCCTGATATGGCCTTCCTGATGGCTGTAAGGAAAAAAAGGCACGCGCAGCAGCGACGCGGCTGCGCGTGCATGGGCTTCGCCGACCCGAAAAACCGGCATGTACGAATCCTGCACCGGTCTTGGGCGAACGCTGGCGCATACCGCCGCCACCTCAAAGCCCAGGACGTCCCGCATCGTCTCATGAAGCAGCGCCGGTAGCGCCGACACATGCTGAAAAAGGCCTTCTGATTGTTGAAGGCCCTGTTTGCCAAGGCCGACGCTCAAAAGCTGCCGGCGCGATGAAAGGATTTCGCCCGCCTGCGAGACGGCTGCCACCGAGGTCGTATAGCAGCTCGTATCAAAGCCGATCACCGCTTTCATTTTTCGCTCACCAACTGCCGGTTCAGATTGCCCAGCACGCCGTTGATGAAAGCGCCGGATTGCTCCGTCGAAAAGCGCCGGGAAAGCTCCACCGCCTCGTTGATCGTCACCGCAGGGGGAATGTCGTCCATATACAAAAGCTCGTAGACCGCCAACCGCAGGATCGCCAGATCGACGCGCGCGATGCGCTCCATCGACCAATCCTGCAGAAAAGGGGATATCCTCGCATCCACCACGTGCAGGGCGGCAAAGACGCCCTCCGTCACCGCGTGAATATACCGTATATCGTCCTTATCCGGCACAAATTCAATCATGCCGCCGAGCGTCTCTTCTCCGCTGCCGCCCATCATGTGCTCGAATATCAGTTGCATTGCCGCCTCGCGGGCTGCCGATCGCGCCATGTCCTCAAACTCCGATCCGAATTGTATTTCTCAGCCGGGTCTCCGGCCTCTGCCGTCTATTTCTCATCCCGCCGAAATAGATCCAAAATGCGGCCGACAAACGCACGCTTGTCCTTCACGCCTCCCAGGAACGCGCCCACGGCAAAGCATACGCAGATGAGCAGCGTACGCCAAAAACCGATGAGCAAAAAAAGGACGGCGACCAAGACGCCGACCAGACCGTAAACGATCACGGAAGCAGGCGTCCCGGGTTCAAAAATCTGCGCCAGAAGTCGCTTAAACTTGTCCACTGGTCATCCCTCACTCGCCACGCGCTGCGGCTGCTCTTCCTGCGGCTGTGCGCTGGATTCGTCTATCTGTTCATCCGGCAGATCGCAAAGCACGACCTCAGGCTCGTCCGCCGCGTCCTCCTGGGGCGCTTGTTCTTCCTCCCGCGGGGCGGCCTCCGGCGCTTGCGCCCAAGGCTCGTCGGACGCCTTCGGCGCCGGAATATCGAGCTTAGGCAGCGGTTCTAACGGAACCTCCGCGCTGCGCGCGAATGCGGGCGACGTCTGTAGGCGCGCCGGGATCGCATAGGGCGACCCGCTTGCATCCTGCGCCTGCGTCGTGCCGTCCACGATCACGCGTACCTCGCGCACGTCTACGCCGGAGCAGGCCTCAAGATACTGCTTGATCTGCTTTTGCAGCGCGGATACCGCAAGCGGAATGCTGATGTCCGCCGCCAAGGTTACGTGCACGTCGACCTGCACCGCGTCGCCGTCGCTGCGCAGCGAGGAAGAGACGATTTTAAGCTCCGGATGCTGCGTCAGACATTTCGCGACGAGCCCTTCCAACGCCTTGACGGAAATCTTCACCGTACCGTTTTCATTTTTCTGAATGGCAAAATTACGCTTTTGCCTGCGCCCGCCCGGCAATATAACGGCCAATAGGAGCAACGCAAAGGCGGCGGTGATCGCCGCCAAGGCAAAGGCGAGCAGCCGCGCCCACACGCCGGACTGCAGCCTGGCCACTACGGACGCAAAGAAATCGGGCGACACGGCGTTGGCGCCGACCGCGCCCAAGAACGCCGCCGCGCCCAAGAGGCCGATCACGCAGACGGCGATCAACAGACGATCCAAAACCGGATGTTTCATGTTTTTCCCTCCGTTCAGCCGCCGGATGCGCGTCATTCCTGCTCCGGCGCCTCTGGCGCTTCTTCGTCCGCGGCTTCGACGCTTTGCGCAGGCTCGAAATCGGCCGCCTTGGCCTCGGTC
>JAEYAR010000006.1 GCA_023404715.1 Bacillota bacterium
TGTAATCGTATCCGCCGGCTTTGCCGGCGGGGCGGGGATTTTTCCTCCGCAAAATGCCATTTTGCGGAGGAAAAAGTCACCCGTAAACTCGACAAAGTGGCAGACGCCACTTTGTCGACACGCAGAGATGACCTTACATAGCTGAGGTCATCTTCTCTTTTTTTTGATTGATTTATGCGCGTATTGCACCATCTCTTGCAAACGTTTCGTTATGATCCTTCTATTCCTTTGACAGCGCGCGCTCAAGCCATGCCTTTACGTCGCAAAGGCTATCCATCACCGCGTCGCAATAGGGAGCCAAATCCTCTGTATACGGGATGACGTCCGGCACCATGACGACCCTTGCGCCCGATGCGCGGCCTGCCTTGATGCCGTTGACAGAGTCCTCCAGCACGAGGCAATCACATATCTCCGCCCCAGCCTTTTCGGCGGCGATGAGAAAGATCTCCGGGTCGGGCTTGGAGCGCGAAACCATGTCGCCCGTGACAAAGCCGTCAAACAGCTGCGCGAGCCCCGCCATCTCCAAGCGTTTTAACACCCGCGTAAGGTCTGTCGAGGATGCGACGACGCGCGGAATTCCCTTGTGCCGCAAGAATTCAAGCAGCTCCCTGGCGCCCAGCATCGCACGCGCCTCACCACGCTCCACGGCCGCCTCCATCTCGCGGGTAAACAGCCGCTGAAACAGGTCCATATCCATCTGCGGAAAGGCACTTTGATACATCGCCCGGCTCTGCTCCCTTGTGACGCCGAGCATCTTCGTCGCCAGCGCCTCGGTCACCGGATACCCCATCTCCCTGCCTGTCGCGATGGCCGTGCGGATGCCGATCCGCTCGCTGTCCACCAGCAGGCCGTCCATGTCGAAAAGAACCGCTTTGGTCGTGTTCATCTTCTTCTCCCATCGATTGAATTTTGAATCGATCGCCCTACAGTATCCATCATGTCTTTAGCCATGAAAGACGGCCTGCACCAGAATCATATACAGCAGGGTTCCCCCGCCGATGCTCAACAGCGTGCTTCGCTTCCACATATGCAGCAAGACGATCGCCCCGATGGCGATGCCCTCCGGTAGGCCGAACGGATAGGCCGTCACCGACACGCCGCGCAGGCAGTAGACGACTAGCAGGCCGATCACCGCATACGGCAGCGACAGGCTCAGCCGGCTCAGCCAAGCAGGCCTTCGCCGTCCCTCCGGAAAGATCCAGAAGGGCAGAAATCGCGTTAGAATCGTCGCCGCCGCAATTACCGCGAGCGTTGCGGCCTGCTGCATTCCGCTCATCCAATCTCCCCCTTCCGTATCCTTTGGCCGATCAGCAGCACCGCCAGGATCGCGCCCATCGCCGGCAGCATAAA
Source organism: Bacillota bacterium (assembly GCA_023404715.1). Classification (GTDB taxonomy): domain Bacteria; phylum Bacillota; class Clostridia; order Christensenellales; family Aristaeellaceae; genus Beduinella. The sequence goes on from JAEYAR010000006.1 coordinate 1,351, forward strand.
GCCCTCGGCACCCACGATCACGAGACAGGCGAGCGAGCAGACGATGCCTGCCGCCGCCGCCCCGCGCCCTGCCTTTTCGCGCCACTGCCCCAAAAAGATGACCACGAACAGCGCTGTCAGCACAAAGTCGATGCCCGTCGTGTTCAGCGTCAGCACCACCCCCAGCAAGCTGCCCGTAACGCTGGCCAAAAACCAATAGAGGTAATCCATCACAGCGATACAGACCATGAACTTCGTCCGGTCTACGCTTTCCGGCGGCTTCGCGCTGCAAAGCAGCGAAAACGTCTCGTCGCTGAGCATAAAGACGATGAGGTTTCTCCACTTGCCGGTATCCTTTAGCCGGTCTAGCATCGATATGCCGTAAAACAGATGGCGTGCATTGACCATCAACGTCAGCAAAAAGGTGCCGATGGGGTCAAAACCTACCGCAAATAGCGAAACCGCAAGATATTGCATGGAGCCGGCGTAGACGATCAGGCTCATGGCCGCCGTGAGCAACAGCCCCTGCCCCTGCGTGCGCATCAAAATCCCGTAGGCGATGCCGAGAAATGCGAATCCGGTCAGCACCGGAATCGTATGCGGGAACGCGCAGCGCGCGGCGCGCGCCCATTCTCCCTCTTGTCTCATCTCATTTTCCTCCCCAATGGACGCGATAGATGGGCGTATATCGCAACACGCCGTCGACGCGGGCGCTCTCAAACAGCGTTAAGCAGGGGATGGTCGAATTGCACGCGCCGGGCGTGAGCGCCTCCATCCCCGCCCGATCGATCAAGACGCCTCTTGCGAGCGTAATATGTGGCGTGAACGCGTCCGGGTCAAAGGAAATGTTCGAGCGCTTCAGTTCGTCCCTGACCGCATTCGCCGCTTGCATCAGGCTTTCGCGCCTTTGCAAACCTAAGTAGAGAATGGCCTTCTCCGGCTTGTGAAAGAAGCCTGCCGGACCCAGTGCGCAAGCGGGCGGCATCCCCTGTGCCGCCGTATGAAGCGCGCCCTTCACTAGAGCGCATAGCGTCTCGTCCGCCTCGCCGACATAGGCAATCGTACAGTGATAGTTATCAGGCGCGATGTATTTCCCCGGCATCCGCGCTTGCGCAATTCGCGCGATGCGCGCCGTCTCTGTCCGCATGGCATTTGAAATTTCCAATCCGACGAATATGCGCATACCTGCTCCTTAAAAAAGGCCTTCCGGCAAATAGACGTTTTCGCGTCTTACATCCGCCCAGCGAAACCGCTCTGCCAGCTCCAGGGCGCTCGCTGGCGCCGGGGTGCGGGCAAGCCCGCATAAAAATGCCAGCCTGCCCAGTATCTCTTCCGCGCTGTAGCGTGCCCGTAGGCTCCCCATATCCATGTCGCGCTCCCGTTTGGATAGACGCCGCCCGTCCGGCGCGAGCAGCAAGGGCACGTGGTAGAACGCGGGCGCCTGCGCGCCCAGCAGGCGGTATAACAGGATCTGACGGGGTGTTGAATCCAACAGATCCCGGCCGCGCACGACCTGTGTGACGCCCATGCGCGCGTCGTCTACGACGACCGCAAGCTGATAGGCAAATGCGCCGTCGGAGCGGCGTACGATAAAGTCGCCGCATTCCGTCTTCAAATCCTGTGCGTATACGCCGCACACGCCGTCGACAAAGTCGACCGTCTCGTCCGGCGCTCGCAGTCGTATGGCAGGCCTGCGTACGCTATCAAGCTCGCATCGCTGCGCCTGCGTAAGCTCCCTGCACCGCCCGTCATAGACGAACCGTCCGTCCGATGCATGAGGCGCCTGCGTGACCGCATGCCGCTGTGCGCGCGTGCAATAGCAGGGATATAGCAGCCCCTTTTCGCCGAGCGTCGCCAGCGCCTCTTCGTAAATCGCCGTGCATTCGCGCTGGCAATAGGGGCCTCTCGCTCCCCCTGACGTCCCGCCCTCGTCCCAGGCAAGGCCGAGAAAGCGCAGGTCGTCTTCAATCTGGCGCGCGTAAGCTTCGCTACAGCGTTCCGGGTCGAGGTCTTCGATGCGCAGCACCATTCGCCCGCCCTGCGATTTTGCGCTCAGCCAGGCCAGCATCGCGCTCATCACGTTGCCCAGGTGCATACGCCCGCTTGGGCTCGGCGCAAACCGGCCCACCGCCGCCCCTTGCATGTGCCATCCTCCCCATTTGTAACGGTTGATACAAAAAAAGAGCCGGGAAACGGCTCTTTGTGGGATCCGGCAGCGATCTACTCTCCCGGGCCGTCACCAGCCAAGTACCATCGACGCATAAGGGCTTAACTTCTGTGTTCGGGATGGGAACAGGTGGATC
>JAEYAR010000013.1 GCA_023404715.1 Bacillota bacterium
GTGACGTTCTCTACCAGCGCGCCGAACTTGATGGCGTTCCAAATAAAGGGCTCATGCTCCTTGGAGAGGTTAATGCACTTGGCGTAGCAGCCGCCCTCGATGTTAAAGATGCCGTTGTCGCTCCAGCCATGCTCGTCGTCGCCGATGAGCTTGCGGTTCGGGTCGGCGGAGAGGGTGGTCTTGCCCGTGCCGGACAAGCCGAAGAACACGGCCGTGTCGCCCGCATCGCCGATGTTGGCCGAGCAGTGCATCGGCAGCACGCCGTCGGCCGGCAGCAGGAAGTTCATCACGGAGAAGACGCTCTTCTTCATTTCGCCCGCATACTGGCTGCCGGCGATGACGACGATCTTCTTTTCAAAGTTGACGCAGATCGCGGCCTCGGAATGCACGCCGTCCAGTTCGGGGATGCACTTGCAGCCCGGCGCGCAGAGGATGGTGAAGTCTTCCGCAAAATCCGCAAACTCTTCCGCCGTCGGACGAATGAGCAGATCGTGCATGAACATGTTCTGCGAGGCGAGCTCGTTGATCACGCGGATGCTGCGGCGATATTTGGGATCGGCGCCGGCAAATCCGTCGAACACGAAGACCTCGCGGTTTTGCAGATAGGTAGCGACGCGCGTGAGGATCTTGTCGAACTTCTCCGGCGTCATCGGCACGTTGATCTTGCCCCAGGCGATTTCGTCATGGATCGCGGGGGTGTCGACCACGTAGCGGTCCTCCGGGGAGCGGCCGGTGTACTTGCCGGTCATGACGCTCAGCGCGCCCGTCTGCGAGAGCACGCCCTCACCGCGCATAATGGCCTTCTCGGTCAGGCGCGCGACAGACAGGTTGTGATGCACTTCAGCGGGGTTGATAATCCCCCATTTGGCGAGGTTTACTTCGTTCATCGGATATCCCTCCATCGTTCATAATATGTCCGCGCTGTAGCACGAACAGTGCAGTTATATGGCGGGCAAGGAATGGCCTTACAGAAAATCCAATCCTTACCCTCATTAATATTGGTTCGCCACAACTCCTATTTTTCCTGCCATTCGTTAATCAAAAAACAAAATATTTTTATTTTAGCTTGATATCGCCAAGGGCTCGGGCAAGCGTGGCGAACTCCGCGAGCGAGAGCGTCTCCGCGCGCGAAGAGGCGTCGATATGGGCTTCTAGGAGACAGCCGTTCGCCTGCTCCCGACTCAGGCCCAAAGCGCCCTGCAGGTTGTTTTTCACCGTCTTGCGCCGCATGGAAAACGCAGCCTTCACTACGCCGAAGAAACGCGCCTCGTCGGGCGCATCCACGGGCGGCCGCTCGCGCAGGTCGAGCAGCATGAAAGCGGAGTCCACCTTGGGCTGCGGCGTGAAGCAGGAAGCCGGTACGCGCATCGCCTCGCGTACGCGCGCGTAATATTGGCACTGCACGGATAGCATGCCGTATCCCGCCTCTCCGGGCTGCGCAAGCATCTTTTCCGCGACTTCCTTTTGTACCATCACCGCCGCGCGTACGATGGGCAGCCTCTCCGTGAGCAGGCGCGTCAGCACCGGGGTGGTGATATAATAAGGCAGGTTGGCGACGAGCAAAAGGCGCTGCGGCTCCCCGAACGCCTCCTTGATCAGCGATGCGAGATCCACCTTCATCACGTCCCCCTGCATGACCGACGCGTTCGGATAGGTGCAAAGGGTTTGCGAAAGGATGGGCAACAGGTCGCGGTCCAGCTCCAGCGCCAGCACGCGGCGCGCCCGGGCCGCGAGCAGACGCGTCAGCGACCCGCTGCCCGGGCCGATTTCCAGCACGTCGTCGCCCGGCTCCACCCCCGCCGACTCGACCAGGCGCGAGAGCAACGCCTCGTCGTAGATAAAGTTTTGCCCAAGGCTATGTTTATAGCGAAAGCCCTGCGCCCGAACGGCGTCCGCCGGTTGTCTCATGCCTCCATCCGCCCCTTTCCTTTCGGTAGCATCATGGCGTAAAACACGCGCGCCACCGCCGCAACGAGCACGATGTCGCCTAAGCTCGCATATCCCCCGCGCCCCCCCAGCAGCGGAATAATGTCCGCCAGCAGGGGAAGGCGCGTCAATGACGTCAACAGGCCGTACCCGTAGATTTCCCCGCCCGTCAGCATTTCAATCGCCCGCTCTCGCCCCGTAACGGCGAGCGCGCCCGGCGACACCGGCATGACGAACCCATTGAACGCGATGACCAAAAAATTGAGCCCAGCCCCGGCGCCTGCGACCAGCGCCCCCCAATCCCACCGCGCGTTGCGCACGGCAAAGCCAAAGAGAGCGGCATAGGACGCGAGCACCTGAGCGATGCGCAGCGTTGCGGGGACCGAGACAAACCGCGAGGCTGCCTGAAAGGCAGCCTCGAGTAAAAATGAGCCGATCGGTAAGGCCAACCAAGCGACGTCGCTTCGCGCGATCTGCGAGAGGCCCCCGCCTAAGCGCCGCGCCCTGTAGACGCACAGCGCGACGAGCGGCGCCGCAAAGATGAGCAACATGAAAACGCCTCCTCCGCCAAACCCTAGGGTAGATCGATCGACTGCGCCACGCGTTCCATCACGCGGACCACTTCACTGTGAAACTGATTGCCCGCTTCCTCGCCCAGGATAGACAGGGCCTTCTCCTTCGTCATGCCCTTGCGGTACGGCCGATCGCTCGTCATCGCGTCAAACGCGTCCGCGATCGATAAAATCGCCACCTCCAGCGGCAGCGTGCTCAGCGAGACGCCAGAGGGGTATCCCTTGCCGTCAAATCGCTCGTGGTGATGCAAAATCGCGCTCTTGGCCGTCTCCGATAGCTTCAATTGGCTGACAATCCGGTATCCGACCTCCGGATGCTGGCGCACGATCTTCCATTCGTCGTCGCTCAGCGGGCCGTTCTTGTTTAGTACGCCGTCGCTCACGCCGATCTTCCCGATATCGTGCAGCAGCGCCGCGACGTGCAGATCGTCTACCCGTCGCCCGGACAGGTGCATCTCCTGCGCGATCATCACGGCGTATTCGCTCACACGGCGTGAATGACCTTCTGTATACGGGTCTTTGGCTTCGATCGCGCTCGAAAGCGCGGCGATCATATTGACGTATTGCTCCTTGCTGTCGATATAAAGCTTAAAGGAATAACGCGCCAGCATCAGCGGCAACGTAAAGAGAAGCAGGATGTATTCGCCGCCCGGCATCTGCATCAGGTAGGCGAGCAGCATGCCGATGGGCGCGGTGGCCAAAACATTCGGAAAAATCCCCATGATATTTTGGCGCAACGTGCTGCTTATATCCTCACCGCCCAGCGCGAACAAAACAAGGAGCAGCACCAAATTGACCGCCATAACCAACAATGAATAGATAAAGCCCGGAACGATGGAGTACGGCATCGCGAATGCTGCGCCATTGCCGCCGATTAGTAAAAAGACGATGTTTGAAAATGCTACGGATATTTGCACTATGCCCGTATTGAAAAGCGAACGCACCGGTGAAAGCAGCAATATAGGCCGTTGCTTACCTTTTTCGTCTCGTTCAAAGCAGATGAGCGTACTTAGCGCGTGTGTCACCAATGCATAGGGCACGCCTTGGGTCAGCACCATCGCCAACACAATGATGAACGAGATGTCAACAGCTTGCTCGTTGGACAGATAAAGCGGCATGGATCGAAAAATCGCAAGCAATAAGAGCAAGAAGCCCATACGCCAAAGCGCTGTGCCTATCCCATCGGACGATAGACGTAACACGACAGGACGTACGCTGACTGCAACGACAATCAAACTCATCAGCAATATGAATCCGATATAAATTTTTTGGCTTCTCTTCATCTTGCCCTCGCACACAGCTAACCAAATCGAAAATATAGAAACGGATCCGGAAGCATTCCCTATGGTCTAACCTTTACAGTCGCCAGCTAAAGAAAGCGCCGGAAGAAAGCAGGAACGAAGCCACTGCCGCAACGGCCAGCATAATCTTTTTCATCGATATAGCCTCCTGTTTATACAGGCTCTGCTTACCGCTAGTTGAGCAGGCTATATCCGCTACGCTAAAAGAACGCCTCGCCGCCGGATCCGTTTCATCAAAGGGAGCGCTTCAGATAACTCAGGCGCCTGTTCACCGCATCCATCGTCGCCTTGACGACGGCCCGGTCCGCATCGTCGCGAAGGAAAGCGCTGCCCAGCAGCAGCTCTTGCCCCCACGTGCAATTGACGCTGACCAGAATTGCGTTGCGCCCGCTCATCAGCACAGTCTGTACATCCACAAGCTCAAACAGGGGATCGGTCGCAAACTCGTTAATGGCCGCGACCGTCGCCATCGCCACCATGCGCTGGCGGGAAAAAACGCCGCTTTGACAAGAGGCAAGCCCTTCAAATTCCTGGCCGTCATATCCCAAGCGCACGCTGATGGACATGCTATCCCGCTTTGTGTGCAGGTCGATGCCCTCGTACAGCAGACGGATTTCGCGCCGCAGGGGCACGATCTCGGGCGCTTTTTCCTCAACAGGGATGCGCGCGACGCTGATCACGCGGTAATCTACTTCTACGTCAAAGGCCGCCATCAGGGCGGATTGGATGTCGCGCGTCACCTGCTTGGCCCCGCGCCGTTCATCTGAGATGACGTGAATTTCCGCCGCCTCGCCCTGTGGCCCGAATACGACGCGCGCAGATTGCACGCCGTCAATTTTACAGATCAGGCTCTTCCAGGCCTCTTCTCTGCTGACCGCGTCCATACGTACTTCACTTTCCGGCATGCTCTTCTTCCCCCGTCCCGTATTCCATTGAAACTGTCAATAGCGTACCACATCGCGCTTTAAATCGCAAGAATTTTTTCGCATAATTATGATGCCAAGGGGCGCGAATGACGTCAATTCTTGCGTTTTTACGCGCTTTCTGTGCTTTTTTATCTACGTAAAATGCAGAAAAGCCGCTCTTTTCGCAAAGAGCGGCTCACCTATCCGTCAATCGCCTTCGCCCGAGGCCATCGCGGGCTTCGTCGCAGGCGCCGCCGCCTCCTCTGCGCGGGCCACGCAGAGCATCAGCCGGATTCTATTTTCCTGGTTAACGCGCGTCGCGCTCGGGTCGTAATCGATGGGCACGATATTGGCCTTGGGGTAAAGCTCGCGTATCCTGCGGATCATGCCTTTGCCACAGATGTGGTTGGGCAGGCAGCCAAACGGCTGCGTACACACGATATTCGCGTACCCGTTTTCCGTCAGCTCGATCATCTCCGCCGTGAGCAGCCACCCCTCGCCCATCTTGCTGCCGTAGCCGATGACGTCCTTTACCAGGCTCTTCGTATGCTCAAAGGGGGAAGGCGGCACAAAAGAGGGATGCTTTTGAATCGTCTCGATCAGGATGGTCTCCATATGCGTCAGAAAACGCTTGAGCGCCGAGCAAACCGCGTATTTCAGGGGATTGCCCCCGTAAAGCTTGATGTCCTCCAGCCGGTTATCTGTCTTGAACAGCGCAAAGCCCATGATGCCCGGCACCATGTACTCGCAGTCCTGCTCGCGCAGGAACGACTCGAGGTCATTGTTGCCCAAGCGCGCATACTTCACGTAGATCTCGCCTACGATCCCCACGCGCGTCTTCTTCTCATGCGTGCGCGCAATCCCGTCAAAGTCGTCCGCGATTCTCTCCAGGTTCGCGCGCATGGGCCCGGAACGCATGCCGCGTCCCTTGGCAAACTGATGCGTCAGCTCTTCGATCCAGCGTTTGATCAACGCGTCCGTCTCCCCTGCCTCAAGCTCGTAAGGCCGCGTCTGATTCGCCAAATGCATCAGGCAGTCGCCGTACACCAGCGCCGCGATCGCGCGGCGCAGCATCGGTATCGTCAAGCTAAACCCGCTGGAGCGCTCCAGCCCCGAAAGGTTCAGCGAGATGACCGGCACGTGCTCAAGCCCTGCCTTTTTCAGCGCCTTTCTCAGCAGATGGATGTAGTTGCTCGCACGGCATCCGCCTCCCGTCTGCGTGATGATGAGGGCGACCTTGTTTAAGTCGTACTCCCCGGAGTGCAGCGCGTCCATCATCTGCCCGATCACCAGCAGCGCCGGGTAGCAGGTATCGTTGTGCACGTACTTGAGCCCCTCCTGCACCACGTTGGGCCCGCTGTTCTTGAGCAGCACGGTCTTATGCCCGTAAAGCTCAAATACGTTTCGCACGAGCTCAAAATGGATCTCCGCCATGTTCGGGATGAGGATGGTATACCCCTCCTCATGCATCTTCCGGGTGTATACCGCGTGGTTGGTCGTGCTCATAGTCCCTCCCTCCCCTTTGCCAGCTGCTGCTGCTCGATGGCGGCGAACAGGCTGCGCAGGCGGATCTTGACCGCCCCCAGGTTGGTGATCTCGTCGATCTTGATTTGCGTATAGATCTTCCCTTCCGCCTCTAAGATATCCCGCACCTCGTCCGTCGTAATCGCATCTACGCCGCAGCCGAAGGAGACGAGCTGAACGAGATTCATGTCCTCGTGCGCCGCGATATAGTGCGCGGCCGCGTACAGTCGCGCATGGTACGTCCATTGGTTCAGCACGCCGGTCGGCTCTTTTTGCATGTGACAGCTGAGCGCATCCTCGGTGACCACCGCGACGTCAAAGCCCGCGATGAGCCGGTCGATGCCATGGTTGATCTCCGGGTCCACGTGATAGGGCCTCCCCGCGAGCACGATGATCGGCCTGTGCATCGCCCGCGCCTTGCGCACGATCTCCTCGCCTTTTTGGCGTATGTCCGCCATATAGGCTTCGTAGGACGCATACGCCGCGTCCGACGCTTTGCGAACGTCCCGCAAAGTGATCCCCTTTATAAACGGCTTCAGGATTTCAAGCATCTTGCGCGGAAAGTCCCGTCTGCGGTGCACGCCGACGTAGTCCTTGATGAACCGAACGCCTGCAAGCTGCGGCATGTTTGCCGCGAGCACCTCCGGATAATAAGCGACCACCGGGCAGTTATAGTGATTGTCGCTCAGCTTCTCGTCGAAGTTATAGGACATGCAAGGGTAAAAAATCGTCTCTACCCCCGCCTCGACCAGGGCCTGAACGTGCCCGTGCATCAGCTTCGCCGGGAAGCAGACCGTATCGGAGGGGATGGTCGCCTGACCGGCGACATACAGCTTACGGCTGGACAGCGGGGACGTGACAAGCTCATAACCCAGCTTGTCGAAAAACGCCTGCCAGAACGGGAGCATCTCAAATAGATTGAGGCCGAAGGGGACGCCGATGCGCGGCCGTCCGCCCGTCTCGTTCCCGACCACGGGCGCCGCCTGCGCCAGGCGGGCGCGCTTGTAAGCATAGAGGTTCATCTCCGCCAAATCCTGTGCCTTGCCCGTCGTCGGCCGGTCACAGCGGTTGCCGGCGATGTAACGCCGGTTGCCCGCAAACGTGTGCACGGTCAGGCGGCAGTGGTTCTCGCAAAGACCGCACCTCGACGCGCGCGTCTCATGGGAGAAGGCTTGAAGCTCGCGCTCGGTGCACAGCGCCGTTTCACCGCCCGTCAGCGCATGCAGCGCCTTTGCATGCAGTGCGGCGCCGTACGCGCCCATGAGGCCTGCGATGTCGGGGCGAACGACCTCGACGCCCAGCTCCTGCTCAAACGCGCGCAGCACCGCGTCGTTAAGGAAGGTCCCGCCCTGCACGACGATGCGCCGCCCCAGCTGGTCCGAGCTCGTCGCCCGAATGACCTTGTATAGCGCGTTCTTGACGACGGAGATCGACAAGCCCGCGGAAATATCGCTGACGTCGGCGCCGTCCTTTTGCGCCTGCTTGACCGAGGAGTTCATAAAGACCGTGCAGCGTGAGCCCAGATCTACCGGGCGCCGCCCTTTTAAGCCGAGCTTGGCAAAATCCGCGATCGAATAGCCCAGCGCGCTGGCGAACGTCTGCAAAAACGAACCGCAGCCGGATGAGCAGGCCTCGTTGAGAAAGATGTTGTCGATCACGCCGCCGCGCACCTTAAAGCACTTGATGTCCTGCCCGCCGATGTCGATGACAAAATCTACATCCGGCATAAAAGCCTTGGCCGCCGTAAAGTGCGCCACCGTCTCTACCAGGCCGTAATCCACGCCGAAGGCCTGGCGGATCAATTCCTCGCCGTACCCCGTCACCGCGCTCTTCGCCACGCGCAGCCTGGGGTACTGCGTAAAGAGGCGCAGCAGAAAATCGCGGATGAGCGGAACGGGGTCCCCGCTGTTGGACTGATAATTCGTCAATAGCAGCCTTCCCTGCGCGTCCGTTACCGCGCATTTGAGCGTCGTCGAGCCCGCGTCGATGCCGACGAAGACGTCCCCCGCGTACGAATCCGGCGCTAGAATCTCGACCGCATCCTTCGCATGGCGCGCCCTGAACGCCTCAAAATCCGCCTGCGTCTCAAACAGCGGCGGCAGGGCGCCGTACGCCTCCGCGGCGTGGAAGGCCCGCAGCCGCTGCGCCGCCTCGCGCAGGGATAAGGGTTCCTCGTGATGGCTGCTCGCGCCCAGGGCGACGTAGTAAAGCGCGTTCTGCGGGCTCAGCCCGGTCAGCCCCAGCGCTTGATCAAAGCACGCGCGCAGCTGTGGCAAAAACGTGAGCGGGCCGCCCAGATAAACGACCTTCCCCTCGATCGGCCGGCCTTGCGCCAGCCCTGCGATCGTCTGATTGACTACCGCCATGAAGATGGAGCGCGCGATGTCCTCGTGCGCCGCCCCCTGATTGAGCAGCGGCTGGATGTCCGTCTTTGCAAACACGCCGCAGCGCGAGGCGATGGTATAGGTGCGCCCCGCCTTGGCGGCCATTTCGTCCATGACGGCAGGCGTGACGCCCAGCAACGTCGCCATCTGATCGATAAACGCGCCCGTACCTCCCGCGCACGAGCCGTTCATGCGCACCTCCATGCTCCCCTGGAGAAACAGGATTTTCGCATCCTCCCCACCCAGCTCGATGATCACGTCCGTCCCCGGCAGCCAACGGTCGGCCGCCAGCTTGGTCGCGTACACCTCCTGCAAGAACGGAAGGTTGGCCCCCTGCGCCATGCCCATGCCGGCGGAGCCGGAAATCGTGAGCGTCACGGGCGCGCCGTGAACGACCTCGCGGTCGATTGTTTCAATCAAATCCAGCGTCTTTTGTGTGATGAGGGCAAAATGCCGCTCGTAGGACGAATAGACGATCTGCTCGCGTTCGTCGAGCACGACGCATTTGATCGTCGTGGAGCCCACGTCAAGCCCGACGTGCAGCATGCCGTTTCTTTGGTTCATTGAGCAGATTCCATCCTTTCTTCCCCCATCTGGGGCAACAGGTGCACGAGCGTTTCGACCGCCTCGATAAACGCCTTGGCATCCTCGGGCGGCAACGTATGCACGCGCGCGCTCATATCCTCATAGAAACGGGTGCAGATCGGATCAAAGTAGCGGTGCCCTTCCAAGCTCCAGCGGATGCGCACCACCCGGCGGTCGCTCTCTTCGCGCACGCGCTCGACAAGGCCCATCTCGTGCAACCGGTCGACGATCTGCGTCGTCTGCTGGCGCGGAACGGACAGCGCCTCGGAAAGCTCCGTCATGGTGCTGGCGCCCTTGCGGCATAAGAAGAGCATCATCCGCAGCTGCATGCTGCTAAGCCGCTTTCTGAACATCGTCTGAAACGGAATCAGCACCGATTCGATAAAGGACTGGGTAAATGTTAGTAGGAGTTCCCTGTCGCACAGCTCGTCAGGCAAACCGAACGCCTTCTCTCTTGAAATTGATTCACAAAACTTGATGATCGTCGTTTCATGATTATACAGCTTAAGTTGTCCTTTATACAAGGGGCGGTATGACAGGATTCGACAGCCTTTTTATGTTCAATCCGCTCAAGCTCCTGACAAGATTCATCGGGCTGCCTTGTCAGCCCCGGCGCCGTGCGCTATAATGGAATAAATCTATTGCAAAGAGGCCATGTTTTATGACCCAAGACGCCATCCGCCGCGCCAGAAGCTGGACGATAGCGGCGCTCAGCGCCCTCCTGGGCGCGCTGCTCCTTTGCGCCGGGCTCGTCTACATCGTAGACCCCTTTGAGCACTACCGCGCCGCCGCTTTTTACGTCCCGCTGTACGACAATCAGCTATACTGCAACAGCGGCATCGCCCGTCATTACGACTACGACGCCGTGCTGCTCGGTTCGTCGATGGTCGAAAACACGAAGGTTTCCGACTTGAACGCCGGCTTTGGCGTAAACGCCGTCAAGCTGCCCTTTAAAGGCGGGTATCCGTACAACTACGCCCGGGCGATGGACATCGCCTTTGAAACCCACGCGCTGAGCGGCGTCTTTTATTGTATGGACGTCACCAGCTACACGATGCCTTTCGACCGCCCGTCCAACCCGCTGCCCGAATACCTATGGAACGGCGCCGGGCTGGACGACGTAAGCTATCTGCTCAACGCGCGCGTCCTCGTCGACGAAATCGGCAAGACACTGCGATACAATGTAAGCGGAAAGCTGCCGCAGCGCCCGCGCGACGCCATGTTTTCATGGTCTGAGATGACATTCTCCCGCGAAAGCGCGCTTGCCTCCTATGATTTTAACGCACATCAATTTGAAATGAAAGCGCCCGACTATTTCGCCGAGCGCGTCATACAAAATTGGGAGCTTCACCTGGAGCCCTATATTGCTTCTCATCCGGAGACGACTTTCTACGTCTACTTTCCACCTTACAGCATCATCTACTGGGTTTTGCAACACGACGCGGGCAATCTCGAAAGTCAGCTCTGGGCGCGCGAGCAGCTCGCGCAGCGCCTGCTCGCCTATTCAAACGTCTGTCTCTTCGATTTTGCCGCCCGCACGGATTGGATTCTCGACCTGAACCGGTACACCGATTACTCCCATCACGATCCCAGGATGAACGAGGAAACCGCTCTGGCGATGGCCAGCGGCATGTGCGCCGTAACCGATGAAAGACAAATCGCGCAGGCCAATCAGGCGCTGCGCGACGCGACCGCAGCATTTGTGCGGCCTTACTGACTATCCCAGGATATCGATGCGTTGCCCTGGCTGTACGATTTGGATGAACGTCTTGCCGGGCGTGAAACGAACCTCGTTCCCCTCCGCATCCAAAAAGCGGGTCACATCCGCGAGCTTATCGCGCCTCCAAGCGCCGGTAAAGCGTTTGCCCCCGATAAAATAAGTGCAATCACCGCCGCCTGTGAACGTATACAAGGGGCGTTCTTCGTCTTCGTCGTACCATTCGACCTCGGCCGTCATCACGATCACATTCTGGCAGGTGATGGGCGTCTGATCTCCCCCGTCGTTCATCGGACGCCCGTTGTAGTAGCGCCTGTACTGTCCGCTATCCGCATCATACAAATAGGACGGGTGGTAGCTGCCCACGCGATATGGGATCGCAAACTCGAGCACGTCGTCTCCCTGAACCGTCGGGTGATCCGCATCAAAGCGCAGCGGAGACTTTACCGGCAGATATTTCTCAAAATTGACGCTTTCCATCGCCTGTGCGAGCGCAAATCGCACGTTGTGCGGGCTCTGGCGGCTCTCGTCGCGCGAGTAGAAGGCCGTGCTCTTGATGCCGTCCCAAGCCTGCAGGATGGGATGGCCCTTTTCGATGTATTCGTAGGTGTCCGTGCCCGCCTTTTCCTGAACGCCGTTGAAGACGAACGCGCCGCCCCAATCGCTGTACATGTCCACATGGCAGATGCGCGCGCTGCGCACCCCCTCTACGTATTCCGGCATCCGGTCGTTATACACCGCCGTGTAGCGCGTATACCCGCCTTCGTAGAGGACCAGCTCGTAGACTACGTCCGCCGCCGCCAGGCCGATCAGCGGGCGCGCGCCGGGTTCGTTGTCCAGGTTGACCATTACCGGCTTATAGGGCCGCCCCGTCGCCTTGCCGGTCGTCGGCGAAAGGCTCTCCGCAGCGCCCCAGGTGGCCGTCATGCATGCTAGCGCCGCCGCGCCCGCCAAAATCCGCTTTGCCCATCTCAAATTCATTCGCGCCATTGCGTATCCTCCCTTTTTCATCCGCATGCGGGGATATTCCAATTGACGTTGGATTGCCCCTGACATGTCGCGCCCAATCGCGGCATACCGTATTGCGGAGGCGATTTCATGCTTGTCGCTTTTTATCATCGTCATTGGCGCGCGCTATGCGCCGTTTGGGCCCTCGTCCTGTGCTTAGGCCTCTATACGGCATTCGAACGCGCGCTTCCCGCCGATTCGACAGACGTGGCGCTAGACGCCGTCAGGCTGCCCATCGCCATGTACCACGGCGTGCAGAAAGGCGCCAAAAACGTCGGAGCGTACATCGTCTCAACCGCACAGCTGGAACGAGACTTCGCCGCGTATCAGGCTGCCGGCTACGAGACGGTCGTCGTCGCGGATCTCATCGATTTTGTGCGCTTTGGCGCGCCCCTGCCCGCCAAGCCGCTGATGATCACATTTGACGACGGCCAGCTTGCGATTCTTACCTATGCGCTGCCGCTTTTGCAAAAGTACGGCTTTCAGGCCGTCGTCTCCGTCGTAGGGGCCTACGCCGATATGGCCGAATCGCAGGCCGACCCCAACCCGCAATACGCCTATTTGACATGGCAGGACATTCAAACGCTCGCCGAATCCGGATCGGCGGAAATTCAGAGCCATTCCTACAACATGCACGCGCTCTCTAAACGCCGTGGCAGCTCGCGCATGCAAGGGGAGAGCCCCGCGCAATACGAGGCCGCATTTGTCGGCGATCTGTCGCAGATGCAAGCGCAGCTCGTCGAGCGCGCAGGCGTCACGGCGGCGGCATTCACCTATCCGTTCGGCCTGATATCCGACCAGGCGCCCGCGCTGCTGAAGAAGATGGGCTTTCAGGCCGCGCTGACATGTGAGGAGCGCGTCAACCGCCTGACCCGCGATCCCGACGCGCTCTTTCGGCTGGGGCGCTTCAACCGTTCCGGCCTGCTCACGACGGATGCCTTCCTCCATAAGCTGGCTATAGAGTAAACGAAAATGGACGCACAATGCTTGCCGTGCGCCCAAATTTTTATGCCTCCGCTTACATTGCGACAGCGCATCTGCGTGGCGCTGTCGCCAGCGCCGCCAACCGGCCGTGCGCCGGAACCTGCGCAAATCGATCCGTCAGCCAGTCCAAGAGGTTGTCCACTTCCTTGGGCGCGTCAGGCGTTGGTTCCTCCTCGGCCAGCGCCGCCTCCGCCGGCTCCGCTTGCGGGTCCGGGGGATAGTGCACGAGCGGCTCGTCGTTCAGGCCGTAGCGCGCGTAGAGGTCGTCCACTGCGTCCGAGTACCCCATCACCGCGTCGATCAACCCAAATTCCTTGGCCATGCGCGCGGAGAAGATGCGCCCGTCGGAGAAGGCGAGCACCTGCTCCCGGCTGAGGCCGCGGGACGCACAGATGATATCGACGAAGACGTCGAACGCTTCATCCACGTTGGCCTGCAGGAAGGCTCGCTGCTCCGGCGTGAGCTCGGGCCAACCGAACGCCTTATTTTTCCCTGAAGCGACGATATACTCCTCAATGCCGAGCTTCTCGTAAAGGCCCGCCTCGCTCGTAAGCGAATACATGACGCCGATCGACCCCAGCTCGCTCATCCGCGAGGCCGCGATGCGGTCGGCGGCCATGGCGACGTACAGACCGCCCGACATCGCCTGCTGTGCGATATACGCGTAGACAGGCCGACCGGTCGTCTCCCTATATTCCATGAGCTTCATGTATAGCTCGTCGATCTCGTACATGGCGCCGCCCGGGGTATTCAGGTAGAGAAGGAGCGCGCAATTGGCGGGCTCCTCCATCAGGTCGTCTATCGCGTCCAGCGTGCCGATATGGTCGTAAAAAAGGCTATATTCCGACAATTCATCCTCGACGCTGATCTGCGCGACAAAGGGCGTCTGCTCCCCCAGCGCGCTCGCCCCCATCATCAAGCAGCACAGCAACAAAACCGCAATCCCTTTTTTCATCTCATAAACCCTTCCTTTCCTCCTGGCCGCTCCCGTTATGGCGGCCTAATTCCCGGCTTTTTCAGTCATCCAGACCACGGATGCGTCGGATAGCGAAAAACCCATTTTTGTTTGCAGCCGTAACGACGCTTCGTTCCCCTCCGCCACCTGGCAATAGGGACGTTTCCCCTCCTGCAATGCGCGCCGGATCGCATCGCGCTCCAACGCATAGGCGATACCGCGCATTCTATACGCAGGTAAAACCATCAGCATGCCTACCGCGCCCTCGTCGTGTTCCCCGATAAAGCCCGCATGCCTGCCCTGCATAAAGGCGCCGTACATTACGCCTGCTGCGATTCGTTCCCGGACGTAGTCTGCGCCATCCAGGCTATGGTAATGCGTCTGCACGAAGCGAACCCCTCGCCTATCCAGCCTCCTGATCTCAAGGCCCTGCACAGGCAGCTCTGGCGGCGGGCTCTGGGCCTCATAGCGCGCGTGGTGATAGCGCAGGGCCCCGCGGAGCCCCAGCAGGCGCCGGGCAGGCTCTAGCGCGTGCGCTTCGTGCACGACGAGGGCCCTAACCGCTCTGCCGGCAAGCAACCGGGCCGCAGCCGCGCCATCGCGGCTCATGAGCATGTGCACGCCCGCGGCCTCGTTCAAGAGAAGCAATCCCTCCGCCTCGGCACGGACGATCCTCGCCGTCTTGCGGCAAAGCCCCTCCGCCATGTCCACGTAGAGCGCCGGATCCCACGCAAGCGCCTGCAAGGCCTGCTGAATCTCCGTCAAGCAGATCACCCCATGAAAAAGAAGAATAGGAACGTGCGGTTGATGTGCATAGATAGCGTCAGCGCGCTGAGCATCAGCGCTACCCTGCCCATCTGGGCCGCGAGGGCCGTACTACCCGTAAGCCTTACGCCCGCGAGCATATTGCGTTTCATCGAGCGGATGATCCACGCAAGCAAAAGCGCAAACCCGATCACGCCAAAGCTGTAGAGGGAATCGATCCAGCTATTGTGCGCATAATTGCGCTGCTGGGCGTTCACCTGATAGGTCATCACCGCGTCCGGGCCGGCGCCCACGCATCTTTTCCAGAGCGGCAGCGCGGCAAAGTCCTTGAGCTTCATACGCGCAAGCCCATAACGCCCGGAGGTCAGCTCATCGAGATCTCCGCTCGCGATCCGCTCAATCGCCTCTCGAACGCGCGTCATCAGGGCATTTTGCTGCACGGGGTTGGAAAGCGCGCCGATCTGCTTTTCGACGTCCGCCTCGCGCTCCGCCTCGGTGAGGATTTCACTGGCAGGCTTGGAGACCGACAGGAAGTCGAGGCCGTTGTCCCGCGCGTAGACGTAATCCTCATAGGTCAGCTTGTAAGCGTAATCGTGCATATCCTCCGTGATAATACCGCGCGCAAAGTAGTCCACGCCGCGCAGCGAGACGAAAACGGAGAAGATCAACGCGACCCCCAGCGCCACCGGCAATGCGCGTACGATACGAAGCAAAACCCGGCGGATGCCCTTGCGCAGGCGGATCAGCATGTAAAAAGACGCACACGCAAAACAGAACATGCCGGTCATTGAAAAGGTCGAGACCAGAGCGCCCCCCATCACGCCCAGGGCGAGCATGTCGACGGCGGGCTGCTCCCAGTCGAGCGCCATCCAGATCAGGATGGCAGCGCTCAGAAAAGCGGCCATGAAGTTCGGCTCAAATGTGCCCATAAAGCGCGCGTAGCTGCTCGTGAAATCCTCCAGCAGCAGCGTGACAAAGCGTTGGTGCGCAAACCCCACCGCGACCGCGCCCAGGGCGCCGTAGGCGTACGTGCGCAGCATGCCGCGCACGACGGAGGGCGCGTCCGCGCGCGCGCGCAGGACGATTCGCACGAGCAGGAATAGGCTCATGTTGAGGGCGAAGCTCATCGTTTCGCCGGAGACCCCGTAGGATATCACGCCGGCTGCGCAGGCGGCCAACGTAAAGGCGGCCAGCGCGACATCGCTTTTGCGCAGCCACAGACGCTTTTTTAAGAATGTGATCGCCAGGCGTACGCCCATCGAAAGCTGCATTACGCGCACAATCGAGCCGCCGAGCAACGCAAAAGGCATGACCTCATCCATCCAGAATAAAAAGACATATGCGTAAAGCACCGCCGGCAGCTCACAAACTGCACAGACGCAGATCAGCACAATCGCCGTGATATAACCCAAAGAGGCGTGCAACGGATAACAAAGCGCAAGCAGCGACAAGACCGGCAGCAATACTCGCTTCATCGAAAGCGCCTCGCGCAGGCGATTGACCCCCTTCATCCATCCTTCCCCCTTTATGTTCCGCAAGCAGCCACAGAGCGCGCGATCAGCCGCATGCCGGTGATTTGAATTATCTTACCATATCTAGCGGACAAAAACAAGGAGCGGCTCTTCAGCCACTCCTCAGAGCATAGTTCTAAGCCCTTACGGTCAAATTCAGGCCAGGCAAATTGTTCGGCCAACGTCAGTCCAGAAAATCGCGCAGCTTTTTGCTACGACTGGGATGGCGCAGCTTGCGCAGGGCCTTGCCCTCGATCTGACGGATGCGCTCGCGGGTCACGTTGAACTCGCGCCCCACCTCTTCAAGCGTGCGCGCGCGACCGTCCCTCAGACCAAAACGAAGCGCAAGCACCTCCTCCTCGCGCGGCGTCAGCGTATCGAGCACGCTGGAGAGCTGTTCGCGCAGCAGCGTGCGCGATACGGCCTCCTGCGGCGGCGGCGCGTCGTCATCCGGGATAAAATCGCCCAAATGGCTGTCGCCCTCGTCGCCGATCGGGGTCTCGAGGCTCACGGGCTCTTGAGACGCGCGCATGATCTCCTGCACCTTTTCCACGGGCATGCCCAGCTCCGCCGCCACCTCGTCGCTCGTCGGCTCGCGCCCCGTCGCGTTGAGCAGACGGTTGCTGGCCTTCTTCACGCGGTTAATCGCCTCGACCATATGGACGGGGATGCGGATCGTGCGCCCCTGGTCCGCAATTGCGCGCGTGATGGCCTGCCGGATCCACCATGTCGCATACGTCGAAAACTTAAATCCCTTTGTATAGTCGAACTTCTCGGCCGCCTTGATGAGGCCGAGGTTCCCTTCCTGTATCAAATCGAGAAACTGCATGCTGCGGCACACATACCTGCGGGCGACCGACACGACCAACCTGAGGTTCGCGTCGATCAGCTTTTGCTTTGCGCGGACGCCTTCCTCCCCGCCTTCCAGGATCTTGGCGCCCAATTCGCGCTCCTCCTCGCTCGTGAGAAGCGGTACCGCGCCGATTTCCTTGAGGTATAGCTTTACCGGGTCGTCGACGGGAACGCCGGCCGCAGACAAGGTCGTCTCAAAGACCTCAATCGAATCCTGTGTCAGCACGACCTCATCCGTGCTGCTCTGGCCGTCGTCCACCACCGGGATATGATTCGCCTCGAGCGCCTCGTACAGCTTATCGATCTCCGCCGCATCGAACTCGCCCTTTTCCAGCTCGTCATTGATCTCCTTGACGGTGAGCTTTTCCTTGCGTTTGCCAGCTTCCAGCAACTCGTTGATGACCTGCTCTTTGTCTGTCATTACGTCACTTCCTCTTTCCTTGTCCACCCAAATACGGCGCCCATGAACGCCGCGGACCTCTTCAACCGCAGCGTCGACAATACCTATGAAAACTAGCCATTCGTCTTTCAACACGATTCGCGTTTTTTCCTGCCCTGGAATGAAAAAAAGCGAAATAAAGTTTTCGTCATCCCGTTGCGCGTAAACCTTTGTTCGTTTTGGGTTTTTCTCCCCTGATAAAAAGCCGCGCGCTTCCCCTAAAATCTTATCTATCAGCGGTGCATTCTCGCGCGCAAGGCCGACGTGAAGATATGGATCAGCTTTTGGTTCGCCGCTACGGCGACAGCGATCGCGCTCAAGAACGAAAGCGCGATTGCCGGCCAGCCCCAGCGCATACACGCCCATGCGCTCGCTACAAAGAGCGCGCTTTGCATGGCGGGTACGGCAAAGCGAAGCCTGAAACGCACGGTCTTACCGGCGATGAAGAGCCTGAGCAGGAACATCACCGCAGCGCCGGTCAACTGCGCGACGGCAACGCCAGTCATATCCCATCGCTCTATTAAAAAATTCGACAAAAGAATCATTGTACCTGCTCCGGCGAGCGAAGTAATGAGCGAATATTGCGTTTTTCCCGACATACAGAAGCAACCGTCGACGTTATTGGCCATCGCCGCCAGCACAGCATAGCCGATGAGCCATAGCGTAATGCCCTGTGACGCCGCATACTCCGTCGATGCGATGATCCGGTAAAACGCTGCGAGGCAAGGCGCCATCAGCATAAGCATCGCCGTAAAGAGGCAAAAAACCTGACTCCCCTTCTCAGACATGTAGCCCCGGACCTCGTCGTTTTCCGCGCGCGCGCGCACGAACACCTCCTCCGTAAGCGCCATCGTGACGACGGAGCCCAGCAGCGTCACCAAATTGCTGAACTTGCACGAAAATGCGTAAAGCCCCGCCATCTGCGCCCCCAGCTGTGTGCGCACGAGCATCCTGCCGTAGCCGGATATAAACCAGGCGGAAATTTCACCGGCGATGAGCGGCATGCAATAGCGCGCCATGCGTTTAAAGAGCGGCTTCGAAAAGGCCCTGCCGCGCGGAAGCCTGAGAATCCTCAGCCGCAGCTCAACCGTAAGCCAAGCGCTGACGTTGCTCATGATAGAGGCGAAAAACAGCGCATCCAGCCCGCGATTCAAAAAAAAGACGAGCCCAAAGTTGAGGAGCAGCATGACGCTGGTGCCGATGACGCTCGCTGTGACGAACACGCCGTTTTCCTCCAGCCCTCGCGCCATGTGCAGCCATGTATGCGCCATGCCGAACGTGACGACCATCAATACCTGCGCATGCACGTAAGGGATTGTAAAGATGCCGAGCCCATGGATCGCATAGAGCAGCACGGCACCGATCGCACTCATTCCGACCGTGAAGCGTACCGTGATCGCCGCGGCCTCTTCGCGCTCCGTCTCCGACTTTCGCATCAGCATGAATCGCAGCGCCGCGTTCCAGATGGTGATGTAGAGGATCGGTACGATGATGCTTTGCAGCGTCTGGGCATAGTCGTAATCGCCCAGATCGCCCGCCGCGATCTTAAAGGCGTATAGAGGCACCAGAAGCGTGGACAATATGCGGGTCGACAGATTGCCCAGGAAGTACAGCCCCACACGGCTGGACAGGCCGCCTTTTCTCGCCTTCACCTTATGTCGCCCTCCCTCCAGATCCTCAAAGGCGTAAAAACCCGCCGCACATGCGTGCGGCGGGCCGCGTCATCCGTTCTTACTTCCCGCTGAGCAGCTTTTCATTGCGCTTCACTTTCGCCGCGTCGATCCATTCCTGGACCTTCGCCGCATAGGTCTCGCTCTGCTTGCTGCTGAGCAGATCCGCGCGGATCGTCTCTTCCACCGTCTCGTAAGCGACAGGTCCGGAAGGAATATCCGTCGCATACTGCAAGATGTGGTAACCGTAGGTTGACTCGACCAGATCTGAGATATCGCCGATCTTTTCGAGCGCCATCGAGGCGTCTTGGAAGCTCGTGACGTACGTCGTCAGGCCCTCGCATACCGGATAGCCGGTGGTCTTATACGGCTCCTGGGTCATCCCCGTATCTTCGTTATACGTTTCGATGAGGCTGTCGAAGTCCTCGCCCGCCCGGGCCTTTTCAAGCGCTTCCTCGGCCTTCGCCTGAATTTGCGCATACGCATCGGCCTTCAGCGCATCCAGCTTTGTCTGCGCCTCTGCGGTCTGGGTTTCGTTGCTCGCGATCTGCTCTTCGAGGGTTGCGACGCTCGCCTCGATCTCGCCGGGGGTTGCCGCCGATTCAGCGCCCTCCTGCGGATTTTGAAGCTCCTCCAGCTGGTTGCGCAGATCTGTCAAGGCGCTGGTATTGGTATTGATCGTCGTCTGCAAAGACGTAATCTCCGTGGACTTTTCGCTATCCAGCTTGATCAGGATTTGCTTGATGCCGCGATAGCCCGCCGGTACGTAATAGACCGTCGTGCCGTTCGACACATAATTCGCATAGAGCGTAGGCGTCGCTTCGAGGGTTTCCTGCTGTGAGGCGAGGCGCGTCTCGTATTCGGCCTTCGCCTCCTCGTCCGTCACCTCAACGCCCGCAATCGCAAAGTCGTACATCTTATCGTAGATAAGCTGGTTTTTAAGCGACTCGAGAACCTGCGCTTCGTCGATGCCGTCCTCCGCCATGCGCGCGGCGATCGCCTCGTCAAGCGCCTCGCCCTCGAGCTCGGTCTCGGCGAAATAGGCGCTCTTATAGCTCGTCGCGTAGGACTCCATGCGGGTTTTCACATCTTCGTCCAGCTGCGTTTGCTCTTCCGTCGTCAGCACATCCATGCCCTCAGCCGCCGCTTTTTGCATGATCACCTCTTGCTCGATGAGGCTATCGATCGCGTAGCTGCGCGCCTCTGCGATGTTGGCGGCGTTCGTCACGTCGTACTGCGTTCCATAATACAGGGCGTACATGTATTGCATGTTCGCAAGCATATCTTCCGATGCCTGAAGCCATTCGCCCTTTGTAATCTTCTTTTCGCCCACCTGCGCCACAACCTGCTGTGCATCCAGCACGGGATCCGTCGCGATCAGGTTACAGCCAGCGAGCATCAGCAAGGCCATCAGCATCGCCGTAAGTTTCAGCCACTTGTTCATCGTCTTTCTCTTCCTTTCGAAGTCCGTATACACATTCTGCTCTCTATTATATACAAGATGTGATAAAGACGCAAGCACTGTTTTTCTGGAAGCGCGCGATGGGCGCGACCCTGTGCGCATAAACCATGCAGCGCTATGCGTCCATCCCCCTGCTGCGGAAGAGATACAGAAAAAAGAGCCGGGAAACGGCTCTTTGTGGGATCCGGCAGCGATCTACTCTCCCGGGCCGTCACCAGCCAAGTACCATCGACGCATAAGGGCTTAACTTCTGTGTTCGGGATGGGAACAGGTGGATC
>JAEYAR010000028.1 GCA_023404715.1 Bacillota bacterium
CTCCACGACCGGCGCTTCCTCCACGACCGGCGCTTCCTCCACGGCCGGCGCTTCCTCCACGGCCGGCGCTTCCTCCACGGCCGGCGCTTCCTCCACGGCCGGCGCTTCCTCCACGGCCGGCGCTTCCTCTACGACCGGCGCTTCGTCCTCCACAGGGCTGATGATCGTATCTAAGCGCTCCTCTTCGATCTGTACGCAGGCCTCTGTATGCACATGTTCTTCCGGTATAGCCAGGTCCTCTGCTACGGCACCGGGAACCATCGTAAAGAGCATACACAGAACCATGACGTACGCACTCCACCGTTTAGCCAAGCTATGCATTGTGTTCCTCCATCCTTTTCCACTACATTTTTTAGTCGTCCGACGCAGTCTATAAAGAACCCCCTGTCTTTTCAGCGAAGATCAACGTCCCCTCCTCTCCCTCTTGCTCCGGCAGCCCTACCCAAAGGTAAATACCCTGCTTTTCCGAAATCTGCGATCAGTGCCTTGTGCATGATCGAGACACCGCGTTCGGATAACTTGCGTTTACAACGCAGATGCCAGGGCAGTCGTAAAATTTAAGAGTTTACGACCAGCCCAGAAGTGCTTGTTTTTTCTCCTTTTCAGCTTTTTGCGAACGGCCTTTGACGGCCTAATATCAACATGCAGCGAGCCGCTCCGTAGCTGCTCGCTGCTGTTCAAATAAGCTGTGCGCATAGATCTCCAGCGTCGTCTTGGCAGACCCATGCCCAAGTAGGATGCTCACCGTCTTGATGTCGACGCCCAATTCGAGGAGCCTCGTCGCAAAGCTATGCCTCAGCGTGTGAAAATGCACGCCAACGATGCCTTGTTTTTTCATGAAGCTTGCAAAACGTCTCTGAATAGTACGCGGTTCTGCCGCCTGTGCTGTAGAACTGAATACAAATTCGGTAGCACCGGATGTATCCTTCAGCGCAAGAAGCATCTCGATAAGGAACCCCGGTACGGGCAGCACGCGGTTGGAGCGAATGGATTTCGGCGTACCGATCAACAGCATCGTCTTGCTTCCATCTGCCCCTTGTTTGCTTCGCGCCACGCGCTGAACCGTGCGGCGAACGGTGATCGTCCGCCTTTCCCAATCGATATCCGACCATTTTAGCGCACAGATTTCTCCCAATCTCATGCCTGCGTATAAACCGATCAGCGTTGGAAGCTCTCGCGCTTCTACAGCGGCAGCTCTCAACTTTTCCTGTTCGTCGCGCCTTAGGACGCGTTGCTCCGTGTTCTCCCTTCGCTGCACTTTTATCTTTCTACAGGGATTTTTCTGAATGACCCCTTCATCCAGAGCGCATCGCATGGCCGATGCAAGCAGGCGATAGACGCCTTTGACCGTGCTGTATGCAAGGCCGGAAGCTTCCAAATCGCAGATGAAGGCGTATACGTCGCCCGGTGTCAGCTGCGCCAGACGGCAGTCGCCCAGCGCCGGCAGCAGATGATGATACAATAGATTGTGATAGGTTTGATAGGAAGATGCTTTCACGTTGCCCAACGTTTCGTTTTCCATCCAATACGCCAGCCACTCCCCTACCGTCCCCGGATATGCGCCGGACAAATGTCTTTCTGTGCTCTGCAACGCCGCCTTTTTTTGAATAAGCGCTTTGCGTACCTGCGTATACTGACGCCCATATACGTATCCAAACTTGGTTTTCCCTTTCGGCGTTTTTCCGATGACATAACGTCCCTCATACCGTCCATCTCGCCGTTTGTAAATGTTTTCTCCATGCCTTGCCATTGTGCGCGCCTCCCTCTCTTTGCGTGCTCCTCTGTTACGGCCTAATTGACGGCCCAAATATTCCATCGTCCCAATAGGTGTATCATCCTTTTATTTTAATCAAAAGCAACGCAAAAGTACACATAATAAATGCGTTTTTATATAAAAAGACAGCCGTTATTTATTTGTATTTCTTGTCAATCGACCGTCTGCAAATCAACATGGTATCTATTGACATAGTTGGACATTTCTCGTATAATAGGGATACGATGAGGCAAAATGATGGTATATGTTGGTCGTCTTGTTCATCCGTCGTAAACTCTTAAAGTTTGCGACAGTTCTTCTCGATTCGATTGACGTATATCCCTTCGTTCATAAATTGCTTTGTTAACGTAGCGTCACTACGTTTTTTTCGTTTGCCCTCAGATCATATGAACGCTTCACCGACCGTTGATAAATTGGATGCCGGCGATAAAAAACGGCCTCGCTCATCGTGAATGTATAAAAAAATGGGGACCGCTGCCGATGATTTGGCAACGGTCCCCTTACGATAGGATCTATCACATTACGCCTATTGGCTCACTTCAAAACCTGCTTGCGGTAGCGGTAAATGTCCCCACCGGTCTTTCCACGGTAATATACGGCCTCAAAGCCGCGCGATAGCATCGCCTGCTTGGGCTGCGCGGGGCCGTCGTTCTCGCCGATACAGTCCAAAATCCAGCCGCCGCGCTTGCACACGCGCGTGAGCTCGGCGATCTCGGCGTCGTAATCGTCGCCCACCACATGGCCGGACATGACGATGTCGAACGTATCGTCCTCGTAGGGCAGGCAGCTGCACATGCCGTCGAGCACGGTTACGTTGCGAATGCCCTCCCGCAGGATTTTCCCGCGCATGAACTCGCGCAGCCGGTCCACCGGCTCGCTGGCATAGACGTGGCGCGCCCGCTCCGCCGCGGCAAACGTCAGCCTGCCCGTACCCGCGCCCACGTCGAGGACGAGCTTGCCGTCAAAATCCGCCAGCTCATAGAGCCGCCGCTTATCCCAATTGTAGATGTACGGGCAGTTCTCGTTCATCACCTCGGGATAGACCAAGACCACGGCCCAATCATGCCGGTCGAGCACATAGCATTCCGCCGCGCGTACCTGCTCTGCCGTGCAGCCCTCCGGCGCTGCGGCGACGAGGCGGTCGACATCCTGCGCCACCTCCGGGGCCCGCTCTTTGCAATACCAGGCCACCGCCGGGTTATGCCGCAGGGCGATGCCGAGGTTTTGCAGGTATTCCTCGCAGCCGATGTAATAGCTTGCCCGGCAGATTTGGCGCACGAGATAACGATCCATGAGCAAAACGCATTGAAAGGAAAAATCGTTCGGGTGGATCCATCCAAAAGACATAAGTACCTCCGTTTTTCAGGAGGGTTAAAGTATCGTCGCCCTCCCGTATGTACACAGCGTCAAATCGTACATGTCCCTCATACAATCCCATCCTTTCCGTTCATTGATCAGAAAAAGCGAAGCGGCAGCCTCGCTGTTCGCTTCGCTCTCCAAGGGTATTATACATCCATCGCGACTCTATGTCCATCCCATCGCGCGTGCCTGTCTGCCTCACTCGCACAGATGGCAGGCCGCGAAGTGCCCCGGCGCGCGCTCGGCGAGCGGCGGCTCCGCCTGAACGCACTTCTCCGTCGCGTAAGGGCAGCGCGTATGGAAGCGGCAGCCCGAGGGCGGGTTCTTCGGGCTGGGCACGTCGCCAGGCAGAATGATGCGCTCGCGCTTCACATCGATCGAGGCTACCGGAATCGCGCTGAGCAGCGCCTTGGTATACGGGTGCGCCGGGTGGCTGAACAGCTCGTCCGCCGGGCACAGCTCCACGATCTTGCCCAGGTACATCACCGCGATGCGGCTCGAAAGATGCTTGACGACGCTCAGGTCGTGCGAGATAAAGAGATACGTGAGCCCCATCTCCTCCTGCAGATCCTGCAGCAGGTTGAGCACCTGCGCCTGGATGGAGACGTCCAGCGCGCTCACCGGTTCGTCGCAGACGATGTACTCCGGCTTCACGGCCAGGGCGCGCGCGATGCCCACGCGCTGGCGGCGGCCGCCGTCCAGCTCGTGCGGGAACTTATTGACCCAGTTCGGGTCCAAACCGACCTTCTCCATCAGGCCGAGCACCGTCTCAAAGCGTTCCTTCTTAGGCACGAGGCCGTGCAC